>CAZRKU010000001.1:0-26620 GCA_964600685.1 uncultured Frigidibacter sp.
GCCGCAGGTTGGCCTCGACCATTTCCTTCTTGGCCTGCCGCGCTTCTTTCTCGCCCTTCTGGACCTGGTTCACGATGCGGCGGAATTCGGAGATGTCGACGCCGACATACTGGCCGATCTTGGCCATTTCGCTGCGCAGATCCTCGACCCTGTCGCGCGATTTCTCGATCAGCGCCTGCCAGCCGCGCCCGGACTTGGCCGCCATGCGGTCCAGCCAGGCCGGGTCAAGCTCGTAGCCGCGATATTCGTCGATGAACTCACGCCGGTTGATGCGGGCGGCGTCGGCAAGCTTCACCATGTGGCTGTCAAGCTGCATGATCTTGCGGTTGATGCCGTAAAGCTGGTCGATCAGGGCTTCGATGCGGTTGTTGTGCAGATGAAGCTCGTTGACCAAGAGCACGATTTCCGAACGGAGTTTCTGGTAGGCCGCTTCATCGGATTTGGAGAACGACCCGTCCTCGTTCAGCGTGGCCGACATGCGCTGGTCCTGCATCTCGGCCAGCATCACATAATCGCGCGCGATTATGTCGAGCGTTTCTAGAACCTTGGGCTTCAGCGCCGCTTCCATCGCCGCAAGCGACATGTTGGAGGCTTCGTCATCCTCGTCCTCGTCCTCGGCGCGCAGGATCGGGTTGCCGTCGGCATCCAGCTCGGGCTCGTCCCCGCTGTGGCGGGGTGCGGCGGCGGTCACGTCGACCTCGTCCAGCACCGCGCCTTCCAGTTCGACCTCTCCGTCGAGCGAGCGGCCGAAGGTCGCCTCAAGGTCGATCACATCGCGCAGAAGGATGTCTTCGCTCAGAAGTTCGTCGCGCCAGATGGTGATGGCCTGAAAGGTCAGCGGGCTTTCGCAGAGGCCCGCGATCATCGTATTGCGACCGGCCTCGATCCGCTTGGCGATGGCGATCTCGCCTTCGCGGCTCAGAAGTTCGACGGAGCCCATTTCGCGCAGATACATGCGCACCGGATCATCGGTCCGGTCGAGCGTTTCGCCCGCGGCGGTGGCGACCGCGACTTCGCGCGAGGTCGAAACCTCGACAACCGCGCCGCCCTGCGGATCCTCGGTCTCTTCCTCCTCGATCACGTTGACGCCCATCTCGGACAGCATCGACATCACGTCTTCGATCTGTTCGGAGGATACCTGTTCGGGCGGCAGCGCCTGATTGAGCTGGTCGTAGGTGATGTAGCCCCGTTCGCGCGCATCGGCGATCATGCGTTTGATGGCCGCCTGGCTCATGTCGAGAGAGTGCTCGTTTTCCTCGACTTCCGGCTTCTGATCGTCGCTGTCCTTGGCGGCCATTGGGGCTCCGTTCGCTGTCAGGGTCGGCCGCGGTGATTCGCGGCGAATCGATTCGCTGTTCCGGTTCTATCGAATCGCGCGCCTGATTCGAAGGGGCGCACGCGCGGTCGCTTCACTGTCTTTTCTTCTGCCAGATCCGCTCGTCGATCATCCGCTGAAGGGCGGCGGAGAGCGTGGCATCGTCGCCGCCCAGATCCTTGTCACCATGCAGTTTCGCGGTCGCCGCCTCGTGCTTGGCCCGGTTGGCCTGATCGAGCCGCCAGGTCAGCCCTTCGTCCGCCAGGCCCTGAATATCCTCCATCGCCTCCTCGGTCTCGGCGCGTGCGGCACGGCGGGCGGTCAGAAATGACAAGTCCTGCTCGACGACCTTGCGCGCAAGATCGTGGTCGCGGGACTTGATCACGGGTGGCGCCGACCGAACGTGGGGAAGGCTCAGGAGCCTTTCAAGAACCTCCGCCGCCGCGCCCCGGATTTTCCTGCGGAAAAGTTCGGGCGCGAGATCGCCCGGAAGCCCGTCATGAACGGCAACGAGAAGCGCGTCGCGCAAGGTCGCGTGCCCGGTTCCCAACAGCTGCAGCCGTTCGAGCGCGGCCTCAAACGGGGAGATCAGGTTGGGATGCGTCGAAAGGCTGGCCAGAAGGATCGCCTCGCGCAATTCCTCCTCCATCCGCTCGTCTGCATGGGCAAGGATTGTAGCTTTGGCTTCCGAGGTCGCAGGGGCGAGTGGTGGCGGACCGAAGCCCCGCCCACTGCGGCGGGGCGCGAAGCCGGGGCGTGGCGTGGGCGCCCCGAAACCGAAAAGACCCGCGCGCAGCCGCTTGATCTCCTCGCCGTAATGGGCGCGGATCGAAGGGTCACTGATGCGTTTCAGGACCGCGCGCAGGCTTTTGTCGAGCGCTGCCCGGCGTTCGGGACTGTCAAGGACTTTGCCGTCCGTCTCGCGCCGCCACAGGAGGCTGACCATCGGCTCCGCCCCCTCAAGGGCCGCCTGCATGGCCGCCGCCCCGCGCGTGCGGATCAGATCATCGGGATCCATGCCCTCCGGCAGGGTGACGAAACGCAGGCCCTGCCCCGCCTCCATGATCGGCAGCGCCAGATCGATCAGCCGCAGCGCGGCGCGGATGCCCGCCGCATCCCCGTCAAGCATCACCTGCGGCTCCGGCGAGAGGCGCCAGAGAAGCCGCAACTGATCTTCGGTGATCGCCGTGCCCAGCGGGGCGACCGCGCCCGGAAAGCCCGCCTCGACCAGTGCGATCACGTCCATGTAGCCTTCGGCGACGATCAGGGACGCGGCCTTGCCGCAGGCTTCGCGCGCTGGGCCGTGGTTGTAAAGGCTGCGGCCCTTGTCGAACAGTTCGGTCTCGGGCGAGTTCAGATATTTCGCGCTGTCGTTGGGGTCCATCGCCCGGCCGCCGAAGGCGATGCAGCGTCCGCGCGCATCGCGGATCGGGAACATGATCCGGTTGCGGAAGGCATCGTAAGGGGTCCCGCCCTTGGTGCTGGGTTTTGCCAGCCCCGCATCCAGGATCAGCTCATCGGCGACCCCCTTGGCCTTCAAATGGTCCCAGAGCGCCTGCCAGCCATCCGGGGCAAAGCCCAGTTCGAACCGGTCACGCCCGGCCTCCGCCAGCTTGCGCCCGTCCAGATAGGCGCGCGCCGCCGCCCCTGCTGCGGTTCTGAGCTGCAGGCGGAAGAATTTCACCGCCTCCTCCATCACGCGGGTCAACTCCGTCCGCCGGTCGGCACGCTCGGCGGCCTTCGGATCGGCGGCGGGCATCTGCATGCCCGCCTCGCGCGCCATCAGCTCGACCGCCTCCATGAAGGACATGTTCTCGCTCTCGCGCAGGAAGGTGACGGCATCACCCTTGGCCTGGCAGCCGAAACAGTAATAATAGCCCTTTCGGTCATCCACATGAAAAGACGCGCTTTTTTCCTGATGAAACGGGCAGGGCGCCCAAAGGTCGCCCTTGGCCTGGTTGGACTTGCGCAGATCCCACGTGACCTTGCGCCCGACGATCCGTGACAGGGTCACGCGGGTTCTGAGTTCATCAAGGAATCCGGGCGGCAGGCTCATGGTCCCTATATAGCGGGGGTTTTGCACCCCCGCACCCCCGCAGGATATTTAGTCCAGAATGAAATGAGGCCAGTTCACTCTGGTCCAAATATCCCGGGGGGAGGCCCGTGAAACGGGACGGGGGGCAGAGCCCCCCTTCAAAGCGCCGCGCGGGCGGCAAGCGCCTTCATCGCCACCTCGATCTCATGCACCGCCGAAGCGGCCATCGAGCGGAAGACATAGATCGTGAACGACCGCGTGGAGGACCGATGGATGAGCGCCATCATGTGCCCCAGGCCGGTGCGGGCCGTCGCCCCTTCCGGGAAGGCGCGGGGCGAAAGGTCGATGGCTGCGAGCCTCGCCAGCGCCGCCGCCGCCAGGGAACCGCTGAGTTTCAGCGCCACCCAGCCGTCGCTCACATCCGTGACCGCGCCATGCGCCGACAGGTCCGCCGGCAAGGTCACATCCGCGACAAGGGCCTGATCGCGCCCGGACCAAAGGCAGAGGCCCCTGGCCCCCTTCACGGCGCGGTCGGGCGCGGGCCAGCCGAGGCCCGCCTCGCTCAGCGCGCGGCCCACATCAGTGGCCGCGCCGGGCCAGAGCGAAAGCGCCGTCAGCCGTTTGGGCGTCGCGTCCGAGAGTGTCAGCCCGCCCACAGTCAGGGGCAGCAGGTCTTCGGTCGCGGTCTTGGCGATGAGTTTAGCCACGGGCGCGCCCTCCATCCGGGTCGAAGAAGACCGGGTTCGTCACTTCACACAGAAGGTCGGTCCCGCGCAGGTGGTCCACCAGCCGCACCGACTGGCCATGCCGCGCCCGCCCGTTCTTCAGGAAGGCAAGCCCCAGATGGGTCGAAAGCGTCGGCGACCAGCAGACCGAAGTGACATAGCCCTGATCGTTCACCCGCACCGGGTCTGCCCCCGGATCGAAAAGATGCGCCCCCGCGCCAAAGCCCTTTTCCGGCGCGATGGGCTTCAGACCGACCAGTTGTTCGCGCTCCGGCCCGATCAGGCCGGGGCGCTGGCTCGCGGCCTTGCCGATGCAGTCCTTCTTCTGGCTCACCATGCCTTGCAGGCCGATGTCGAAGGCCGTCACCCTCCCATGAATTTCCGCGTGGGTGATGAAACCCTTCTCGACGCGCAGCACATTCAGCGCCTCCATCCCATAGGCCGCGCCGCCGAAACTTTCGGCCCGCGCCACCAGATCACGGTAAAGCGCCTCGCCATAACGCGCGGGCACGGCGATCTCGTAGCCAAGCTCGCCCGAGAAGGAGATGCGGAAAAGCCGCGCCTCCACGCCCCCCACCCGGACGGTGCCGCAGGAAAGGAAGGGGAAAGCCGCCGCGTCGAGCGGTGCGTCGAGGATCGAGTTCAGCAGTTCGCGCGCCAGCGGACCCGCGACCGCGAACTGCGCCCAATGTTCGGTGACGGAGATCGCGCGCACCTTCCAGTCCGGACAAAACGCCTGCTGGACGAAATCCAGATGCCGCATCACCTGTCCCGCCGCCGCCGTGGTGGTGGTCATCAGGTAATGGTCGGGCGCGAGACAGGCGGTGGTCCCGTCGTCCATCACATGCCCGTCTTCGCGCAGCATCAGGCCATAGCGCACCCGCCGCGGCGGCAGTGTCGAGAACGTGTTGGTATAGAGGAAATCGAGGAACCGCCCCGCGTCCGGCCCCTGAATGTCGATCTTGCCGAGCGTCGAGACATCGCAGATGCCGACCCGGTTGCGGACCGCCACCACCTCGCGGTCGCAGGACTGCCGCCAGTTCGCCTCGCCCGGCCGCGGGAAATAGGAGGGGCGATACCATAGCCCCGCCTCGATCATCGGCGCGCCGCGCTCGCTTGCGGCCTTGTGCGAGGTGGTGAACCTCTGCGGTGCGAAACTCTTGCCCTGCCCGCCCGCGCCGAGAGCGGCGATGGAGACCGGCACATAGGGCGGGCGGAAGGTGGTGATCCCGGTCTCGGGAATCCCCTGCCCGGTCGCATCGGCCAGAACGGCCAGCGCCGCGACATTGGAGTTCTTGCCCTGATCCGGGGCCATGCCCTGCGTCGTATACCGCTTCATGTGCTCGACGGAGCGGAAGCCTTCCTGCGCCGAAAGCCGCACGTCCTTCGCGGTGACGTCATTGGCAAGGTCGAGCCAGACCCGGCCCTTCGCCCCTTGCACTTGCCAATAGGCGCTGAGCCGCGCGCCGCCATTTTCCGCTTGCGGCAGATCGAGCTTGGCGGCCTTCAGGCCCAGCGCCTGCAGAGCCTCGGCCGCGCGGGCCGCGCCTTCGGCCAGGGCTGCGGCGGTCGACATCGTGCCCCCTGCGGCGCCGGCCGCCTCCAGCCCCGGCACCATGCCGGAGACGGGCACGAAGGCGGCGATATCCTCGCGCCAGACCGGGCGGCCGTTCAGGTGGCAGGTCAGATGCAGGGCAGGGTTCCAGCCACCCGAGACGGCCAGACAATCGGTCGCGATCTTTTCCACCGCACCGCTCGCCGTCCTGACCGTGATCTCCCGCAGACCAAGGCGGCCCTTGGTGTCGACCACCTGCGCACCAGCATGGACCGGCCAGTCGCCGCCCTTCGGCGCATCCGGCCGCACGTCGATCACGCCCGCCACGCGCACCCCGGCTGCCGCCAGATCGCGCGCCGTGCGATGGGCATCGTCATTGTTGGCAAAGAGCGTCACCGCCTGACCCGGCGCGACGCCCCAGCGGTTGAGATAGGCCCGGACCGCCCCCGCCGTCATCACGCCGGGCCGGTCGTTCATCGGAAAGGCGATCTGGCGTTCGTGGGCGCCGCTGGCAAGGATCGCGCGCTTGGCCACGATCCGCCAGAAACATTCGCGCGGCAGGTCGCGGCCCGGGCCCGGCACATGCAGTCCCACCCGTTCCAGCGCGCCGAAGGTGCCGCCGTCATAGGTCCCCGTCACCGTGGTGCGCGTCATCAGCCGCACGTTCGGCAAGGCGGCCAGTTCGGCCACGACCTCCCGCGCCCAAAGATGGCCAGGCCTGCCGCCCACCTCCTCGCATTCGGCGTTGAGCCGCCCGCCCATCAGCGCGTCTTCCTCGGCCAGGATCACCTCGGCCCCCGACCGTGCAGCCATCAGGGCTGCCATCAGCCCGGCCGGTCCGGCGCCGATCACCAGAAGATCACAGAAGGCCCAGGCCTTCTCATAAGGATCCTCGTTCCTCTTGCCCGACAGCGCCCCCAGCCCCGCCGCCCGGCGGATCGCCGGTTCGTAGAATTTCTCCCAGAAACTGCGCGGCCACATGAAAGTCTTGTAATAGAAGCCGGCGCTGAAGAACGGCGACAGCAGATCGTTGACCTCCATCACGTCGAACGACAGGGACGGCCAGCGGTTCTGGCTGCGCGCCTCCAGCCCCGAAAATATCTCCTGCATCGTGGCGCGGACGTTCGGCACCTGCGCCGCCCCCTGCCCGACGGTGACCAGCGCCGACGGCTCCTCGGATCCCGCCGTCACCACCCCGCGCGGGCGGTGATATTTGAACGACCGGCCCATCAGCCGCACATCCCCGGCCAGAAGGGCGGAGGCCAGCGTATCCCCCTCGAACCCGGTATGTTCGCGCCCGTCGAAACGGAAACCCACGGTGCGGCCCCGGTCGATGATCCCCTTGCCCGCGATCCTCATGCCGATGCCTCACCCTTCTTCGCGCGCGGTTTCTTCCTTGCCGGAATGCTCCCGCCGGAGGCATCTGGCGGCGGCGCCACGAGCCGCGCCGACAGGATGGCGTGGCTGACCGTGTCGCGGGTCAGCTCGATCCAGGAGGAACAGCCCGTCTCGTGATACCACAGATCGCGGGTCGGTCCGGCGGGATTGTCGCGCAGATGCAGATGGTCGTCCCAGGCTTCGGGCGGCGCATCGGGCGCGGGGCGCCTCAGGTAATCGTCCGATCCGGAATAATAGAACTCGCGCCGGTCGCGCGGACCACAAAGGGGACAGGGAATGCGCATGATGCCCCTTTCAGTGCAGGTTGTGCTGGGAGCCCGTGCCTTCTTCATCCAGAAGATGGCCGGTGGCAAAACGATCCAGGCGGAAGCGGCGGGCGACCTCGTGGGGCTCATCGGTGGCCATCAGATGGGCCATGCACCAGCCGGAGGCCGGGGTCGCCTTGAAGCCGCCGTAGTTCCAGCCGCAATCGAGAAACAGCCCGTCGATATGGGTCTTGTCGATGATCGGGCTGCCGTCGGGCGTCATGTCGACGATGCCGCCCCAGCCGCGCAGGATCTTCGCCTTGCCGATCATCGGCATCAGGGTCATGCCCGCCTCCATCACATGTTCGAGCATCGGCAGGTTGCCCCGCGCCGCGTAGGAGGCGTAGAAATCCAGATCGCCGCCAAACACCAGCCCGCCCTTGTCGGACTGGCTGATGTAGAAATGCCCCATGCCGAAGCTGACCACATGGTCGATCACCGGCTTCAGCCCCTCGGTCACGAAGGCCTGAAGCACGTGGCTTTCGATGGGCAGACGCATCCCGGCCATCGCCGCCACCTGGCTTGAGCGGCCTGCGGCAATGATCGCGACCTTCCTGGCGCGGATCGGCCCACGGCTCGTCCGCACGCCCGTGACCCTGGCCCCCTGGACGTCGATGCCGGTGACTTCGCAATTCTGGATCAGATCCACCCCGCGCGCATCCGCGCCCCGCGCAAAGCCCCAGGCCACCGCATCATGGCGCGCCGTGCCCGCCCGGCGCTGGATCAGCCCGCCATGGATCGGAAACCGGGTCTGCTCGTAATCCAGATAGGGCAGCATCCGCTTCAGCTGATCGCGGCTCAGAAGTTCGGCATCGTCCCCCTGGTTGACGATGGCATTGCCGCGCCGCGCCGCCGCGTCGCGCTGACCATCCGAATGGAACAGGATGATATGGCCGCGCTGAGAATGCATCACGTTGTAGTTCAGCTCGCTTTCGAGCTTTTCCCACAGTTTCAGCGAATGGCTGTAGAATTCGGAGTTCCCCGGCAGGAAATAGTTCGCGCGCACGATCGTCGTATTGCGCCCGACATTGCCGCCGCCGATATAGCCTTTCTCCAGCACCGCGACATTGGTGATCCCGTGGTTCTTGGCCAGATAATAGGCGGTGGCCAGCCCGTGCCCGCCGCCGCCGATGATCACCACATCATATTCAGCCTTCGGCTCGGGCTCGCGCCAGACCGGCTTCCAGCCCCTGTTGCCAAAGAGCCCTTCGGTGAACACCTTGAAGCCCGAATACCGCATGCCGAACGCCTCCCGCCCTTCCCGGCAGTGAACCGGGTTAGCCGCATTTATTCAAGAGCAACCGGGTGTTTCCTGCACAACCCACGACAAAATTTGTCGCAAACAGGGTTCGCCTGCGACCAATGCGCGGACCCGCGCGCTTCGCACCAAAATGCAGAAGGCCGACCGCCCTTCTGCAGGACGGCCGGCCTTGTCGCGTCAGACGGGACCGCGCCCAGGCGTGGACAGTCGGCGGATCACAGGCCCTTGGAGCGATAGGCCGCGGCCACCCGGCTGATCGCCACGATATAGGCGGCCACGCGCAGATCCTGCACGTCGTTGCGGCCATGCCAGACCTCGCGCATCGCCTGATAGGCGGTGCGCATCGTGTCATCGAGGCCCGAGCGGACCAGCGCCAGCTCGTCCGAGCCTTGCAGGAACTTCTGCTTGAAGTCGGGCGTCAGCTTCCAGCCCAGCCCCTGATCGGCGGAGAGGCGTTCCAGTTCCTCGACCAGGATGCGCGACCGCCCCTCCTCCGCCCGGCGCTGCATGCGGCCGAAGCGGATGTGGGACAGGTTCTTGACCCATTCGAAATAGGACACCGTCACGCCGCCGGCGTTGGCATACATGTCGGGGACGATCAGGATGCCCTTCTGGCGCAGGATCTCGTCGGCGCCGAAGGTGATCGGGCCGTTTGCCGCCTCGATGATCAGGGGGGCCTTGATGTTGGCGGCGTTGCCCATGTGGATCACGCCTTCCATCGCGGCCGGCATCAGGATGTCGCAGGCGTTTTCCAGAACCTTGGCTCCGTCCTCGACATAGGTTGCGCCGGCATAACCCTTCACCCCGCCGGTCTTGGCGATCCAACGGCGGACCTCCTCGACATTCAGGCCGCGTTCGTCGATCAAGGCACCGTCGCGTTCGATGATGCCGGTGATCGTCGCGCCATCCTCTTCGGACAGGAACTTCGCCGCGTGATATCCCACGTTGCCGAGGCCCTGCACGATGATGCGCTTGCCGTCGATGCCGCCCGTCAGGCGGGCCATCGCCACGTCCTCCTTGTGGCGGAAGAATTCGCGCAGCGCGAACTGCACGCCGCGGCCCGTCGCCTCGACCCGGCCCTGGATGCCGCCGGCGTGCGGCGGCTTGCCGGTGACGCAGGCCTTGGCGTTGATGTCGGTGGTGTTCATCCGCGCATACTGGTCGGCGATCCAGGCCATCTCGCGCTCGCCGGTGCCCATGTCGGGCGCGGGCACGTTCTGCGCCGGATGGATCAGGTCGCGCTTGATCAGCTCATAGGCGAAGCGGCGGGTGATCTGTTCCAGCTCATGCTCGTCCCAGGCGCGCGGGTCGATGCAGAGCCCGCCCTTGGAACCGCCGAACGGCGTTTCCACCAACGCGCATTTGTAGGTCATCAGCGCCGCCAGCGCCTCGACCTCGTCCTGGTTGACGCTCATCGCATAGCGGATGCCGCCCTTGACCGGTTCCATATGCTCGGAATGGACCGAGCGATAGCCGGTGAACGTATGGATCGCGCCACGCAGGCGCACCCCGAACCGAACCGTGTAGGTCGAGTTGCAGACCCTGATCTTTTCCTCAAGCCCCGGGCTGAGGTCCATCAGGCTGACCGCGCGATTGAACATGAGATCGACCGATTGCCGGAAACTCGGCTCGCCCTGGCCATTCACTGACATGAAACCCTCCCGATTCGTCTGGCGGCCGCCCGTTTTCAAACTGCGCGATTTTCGGGCAGCACGCCCATGAGACGCGCAGCGTATGGTCGCTTGGTTAACAAATTGCGCCGTTTTCACAACCCCACATCGACAGTTCTTCCGGCCCCGGACAGGCGAATCGGCCACCGAACGCGCGGCGCAGGATCCGTCGGCGCCGATTCGGCAACGGCTGCTTTCACCGTCATTGACCAAAACAATCGTCAATCAGGCGTCAGTTTTCGCGCCCGACCGGCATTGTGACCGCCGGATGCAACAATTCGACCGGCCACCGAACCCGCCACATTTTTGCCCCAGATCACGTCCTAGTTTGGCCAGATGTTGTTTTCAGAACTCGCGCACGGGGATTTGTCTGCGTGCAGTGGCGGGAAAGAGGTGCAGAATGTCTGGCAATGGGATTTCGGCCGTGACCGACATCAAGGGGCTGCGCATGCACACGGTTCTGCGGCAGCGGCTGGGCGCCTTCCACCGGCAGGAAGACGGCACGCTCATTATTTATGGCCTGCACATCTTCGTCGCCATGCTGTTCATGGCCGGCGTCGCCCTTGACCTGATGCGCTTCGAGGAACGCCGGACAGTCTTGCAGGCGACCCTTGACCGCGCCGTCCTGGCCGCCGCCGACATGGACCAGACGCTGGAATGCAAGGCCGTGGTGAAGGACTGGTTCGTCAAGGCCGGTGAAGCGGCCCCCGCGGATTCCGCCATCCGCTGCACCAAGAACGAATTCGGCAGCGAGGTCAGCGTCGACACTTCCGCCGACATGCAGACCTGGTTCATGAACCTCTACGGGATCGACGTTTCGAAGCTGATCACCGCGGCCGCCGGCACGGCGGAAGAAAAGATCGGCTCGGTCGAGATTTCGCTGGTGCTCGATGTGTCCGGCTCGATGAACTCCAACAACCGGCTGGTCAATCTGAAACCGGCCGCGAAATCCTTCATCGACCAGATGTTCGACAATATCGAACCCGGCAAGATCTCCATGTCGATCGTCACCTATTCGACCCAGGTGGCGCTTGGACCGGACATGTTCAAGTATTTCGACACGACCGCCGAACATACCAGTTCGACCTGCCTCGAATTCAACTCGGCCGATTTCGCCTCGACCAGCCTGCAACCCAAATCGACGCCGGTTGGCATGCCGCCGGACGTGACCGACCGCAAATATCAGCTGAACGGTCATTTCGACCCGTTCTATACGAGCCTGGTGAACCCTGCCTCAGCCGGAACGCTGATGAACTGCCCGCCGAACAGCGCGACGGAGCGCAACATGCTGGCCTTCTCCGGCAGCCGCTCGGCACTGAAGGCGAAGGTCGATTCACTGGTGGCTTCGGGCAACACCTCGATCGATCTCGGCACCAAATGGGGCGCGGCACTTCTCGACCCGTCCATGAAGCCGGTCGTCACGGCGATGATCAACGAAGGCAAGGTTCCGTCGAACTTCGCCGGACGCCCCTACGACTATACCAATCCCGACGGATCGAAGAACACCGAGGTTCTCAAGGTGCTCGTGGTCATGACCGACGGCGAGAACACCACCGAATACAAGCTGAAGGACGTCGGCAGCGGCTATGATTCCGGCCCGAGCCGCCTGTATTACAACAACACGTCGAACTCCGCCTACAATGGCAGCAGCTACTACAAGCGCTTCTCGCTCTTTGATGCCTCCCGCAGCGGCAACAAATACTACAGCCCCCAGACCGGCAGCTGGCGTGCCGAGCCCTGGGGCACGCAGCCGACGGACATCAGCGGCACGGACACGACCGTTCAGCTGACCTGGCCGGAAGTCTGGGGCATGATGTCGGTCAACTGGTTCGCGGACAACATCATCTACCGCGCCTATGGCTCGACCAGCATCCGCAACAGCTGGCGCACGAGTGCCTCGAATGCGGTTGCCACCAGTTCGGTCCAGAGCAGCAAGGACACGCTGACGAAGAACGTCTGCTCCGCCGCGAAAGCGAAGGGCATCGCGATCTACACCATCGGATTCGACGCGCCGACGGGTGGTCAGAGCCTGCTGCTCGCCTGTGCCTCCAAACCGGCAAACTACTATCTGACCTCGGGATCGAACATCACCACCGTCTTCTCCTCCATCGCCAATTCCATCAACAAGCTGAGGCTGACGAACTGACATGGCCAGTGTTTGCAAACGGCTGATGGGTCGCCTGCGCCGCCTGGCGCGGTCCGAGGACGGCACGGCGACCATTCCGGTCCTGATCTTCGTGCCCTTCTACCTGGTGTTCCTCATCTCCTCGGTCGAGATGGGCATGCTGATGATCCGGCATGCGCTCCTGGAACGGGCGGTCGACCTGACGGTGCGCGACCTGCGGCTGGGCCGCTGGACGCCCCAGAATCCCGAGAACGCGGGTGACGAGCTGCGCCAGCGCATCTGCAATCAGGTGGGCCTGATCCCGCAATGCAACATGACGCTGATGGTCGAGGTGCGCCCGGTTTCCAAGGTCACCTGGGAACCGCTGAGTTCCGGCCCGAACTGCGTGGACCGCAGCCAGCCGCTCTATTCCAACCCGCTTCCCAATCTGGGATCCGGCAACGAGATGATGCTGATCCGCGCCTGCGCGAAGTTCCAGCCGATCTTCCCGACGACGGGCATCGGCTCCTCCCTTCCGAAAAGCAGCGATGGCACCGGCGCCTATGCGCTGGTTTCCACCACCGTGTTCGTCAACGAACCGCGTCCGGGGACGTAAATCATGACCATGCTCAAGTCCTTCAGACTGCGCCTGACCGGTTTCGGCAAGGAAGAGCGCGCGGCCGCCGAGGTCGAGGGGGTCATCGGGTCGGTGTTCCTGATCTGGTGGTTCGTCGCCTCGTTCCAGTTCTTCGATGCCTACCGGCAGAAGAACATCAACCTGAAAGCCGCCTATTCGCTGGCCGACATGCTGTCGCGCGAAACCGGACCGACACCGGAAAACCCGGCCTCTGCCGCTGTTGATCAGAACTATATCAACGGGCTGAACACGATGTTCGACTATCTGACCAATTCGAACAAACCGACCTGGATCCGGGTGAGTTCGGTCTACTGGGACGCTGTCGACAGCAAATACCGCGTCGACTGGTCCAGAACCTCCGGTTCGGGCAACGAGGCGATGACAACGCCCAAGCTGCAAAGCTACAAGGACCGCATCCCGGTGCTGCCGACCGGCGATACGGTGATCATCGTCGAGACCTTCATGGATTATGAGCCGATCTTCGGCTACTGGCTCGACAAGAACCGGTTCACGACCTTCATCCCGACCCGCCCGCGTTTTGCCTCGTGCCTGCCGTGGCAGACCGACGGATGCGGGACGGATGCGAACGGCAACTGGACCAATCCGGACATTACCGATCTGCCCCCGGAAGATCCGGGCGCGTAGGGAACCTGATCGGCACCAACCGCACCGCATCTGTGTGCCCATGAACATGCACTCTTCCGTTTTGCGGATCCGACCCGGATTGCGGGCCTGATCCGCGGTGCCCATATCTCCGTCAAGCGCACGCAACCCTGCGTGCCTGCAACCGGAGTTCGTCATGTCGATCAGACCCGTTCTTGAGCAGCGCCGCGCCCAGCCCGCCATCGAGGGGGCCGGCGTCAAACTTCACCGCGCTTTCGGGTTTCACGATCCGAAGGAACTCGACCCGTTCCTGCTGTTCGACGATTTCCGCAACGAGCGGCCCGAAGACTATCTGCGCGGCTTCCCCTGGCATCCCCATCGCGGGATCGAGACGATCACCTATGTGCTGGCCGGCACGGTCGAACATGGCGACAGCCTCGGCAACCGCGGCACGCTCGGCGCGGGCGACCTGCAGCTGATGACGGCGGGGTCGGGCATCTTGCATCAGGAAATGCCGCAGGGCAACGCCAGGGGCCAGATGCACGGGTTCCAGCTTTGGGCCAACCTGCCCGGCCATCTGAAGATGACCGCGCCGCGCTATCAGGACATCAAGGGTGCCGACCTGCCCGAAATCATCGACGATGACGGGACGGTGGTGCGGGTGGTCATCGGCAGCTTCTGGGGCAAGACCAGCCCGGTCGACGGAATCGCGGCCGATCCGCAATATCTCGATATCTCGATACCCGCCGGACGGACCAAGACCTTCAAGGTCGACACCTATCGCCGGGCCTTCGCCTATGTGTTCGCAGGCACCGGCCGGTTCGCCGATGCCAGCCACCCCGCCGGCGTGCTTCTGGAAAAGGAAGTGATGGGCGAGGAGGTGCACATCCGCGACCTCTCCGGCAACCGCACGCTGATCCGGTTCGGCACCGGTGACGAGGTCACGGTGACGGCCGGGGCCGAAGGGGTGCGGTTCCTGCTGATCTCCGGCGCGCCGATCGAGGAGCCGGTCGCCTGGCACGGGCCGATCGTGATGAACACGCAAGACGAGTTGCGCCAGGCCATGTCCGACCTCCGGAACGGCACGTTCATCCGTCCGGCGCAATGAAGACCCGCAAGGCCGTTGCCCTATGGCGCGACGGCCTTGCGCACCATGTCGACGTAAATGTCGCCCACGCCCTTCCGTGACAGGCGCCCGCCTTCGCGAAACCAGGTGCTCACCCCGTTGATCATCGCGATGATCGCCATGGTGGCCAGCCGCACATCCGCCAGCCGGAACAGCCCCGCCGCCTGCCCTTCGCCGAGGATGAGCGCCAGCCGGTCCTCGTAGGCCCGCCTCAGCGCCTCGATCCGGGCGAAATTCTCCGGGTTCAGGTTGCGCAGTTCCATGTAGGACAGGAAGACCCCTTCGGCATGGTCAAGGTTGCGCCCCATGTGAAAGCGCACGAAATGATCGAGCCGCGCCGGCGCCCCTTCGGGAAGCGGTTCGGCGGCATAGGCGGCGATCAGTTCCTCCATATGCCCGCGCAGAAGATCGAAGAGCAGCGTCTCCTTGTCGGGCGTGTAGAGGTAGAGGGCCCCCGCCTGCAGGCCGACCTCGGCCGCGATCTGGCGCATCGACACGGCGGCAAAGCCGTGCCGGGCGAACAGCCGCAGCGCCGCCGCGCGGATGCGCGGCCCGGTGATGTCGGAATGCGATCCGGTGCGGCGTGCCATGGGGGTCAAATTATATGAACGCTCGTTCATTACAAGCCCGCGTCCCGCCCTTGCGGGCCGGGGCGCGGGCCGGGTATGGTGCGGCGCGGGCAAGGGCGGGCGACATGACGGGCAAAAAACCGGCAAAAAGGGCGATGATCGCGCTGGGGCTGCTGTTGCTGGCCGGCTGCGCCACCTTTCCCGCCCTTGACCGCAAGGTCGACCCGGCGGTCATGACCGCCCCCTATCCCGCACTTCTGCCGTTCGAGGCGCTCACGCCCCCGCCCCCGCCCCCGCCGACGGTCGGGGCGGACCTGACGGCACAAGGCGCGGCGCTGAACGCCCGGGCGGACGCCCAGAACCGCCTGCCCTGAGGCGCGTTGCATGACCGGCGGCCTTCGGCTAACACCCGGGCGTGATTGCGCTGGCCTGTCAGGAGAACTCCATGTCCCAACCGTTGAAACTCGGCATCGCGGGGCTGGGCACCGTCGGCACCGGCGTGGTGAAGATCGTGCAGAAACATGCCGATCTTCTGGAACGGCGCACCGGCCGCAAGGTGATCATCACCGCCGTCTCGGCGCGCTCGCGCACCAAGAACCGCGATGTGGACCTGTCGGCCTATGCCTGGGAGGATGATCCCGTGGCGCTTGCCCGGCGCAAGGACGTCGACGTGTTCGTCGAAGTCATGGGCGGCCATGACGGACCGGCCAAGGCCGCGACTGAGGCGGCGATTGCCTCAGGCAAGGATGTGGTCAGCGCCAACAAGGCGCTTCTCGCCCATCACGGCCATGACCTGGCGCTGGCGGCAGAAGCAAAGGGCCACGTGATCCGGTTCGAGGCCGCGGTCGCCGGCGGCATTCCGGTGATCAAGGCCCTGACCGAAGGGCTGGCCGGTAACCAGATCCGCCGGGTGATGGGCGTGATGAACGGCACCTGCAACTATATCCTGACCCGCATGGAAAGCGCGGGCCTGCCCTATGACACGGTTTTCGAGGAAGCCCGCCAGCTGGGCTATCTGGAGGCCGACCCGAACCTTGACGTGGGCGGCATCGACGCCGGTCACAAACTGTCGCTGCTGGCCGCCATCGCCTTCGGCACGAAAGTGTCGTTCGACGCGGTCGCGCTGGAAGGGATCGGCCGCATCTCCATCGACGATATCCGCCGCGCCGCCGACATGGGCTACCGGATCAAGCTTCTGGGCGTGGCGCAGATGACGGGCCGGGGGCTGGAGCAGCGGATGACACCTTGCCTCGTGCCCGCCGACAGCCCGCTCGGCCAGTTGCACGGCGGCACCAACATGGTGGTGCTGGAGGGCGACTCGGTCGGCCAGATCGTCCTGCGCGGCCCCGGCGCGGGCGAAGGGCCGACCGCCAGCGCCATCCTGTCGGACGTGATCGACATCGCGCGCGGCACAAGGCTTTCGACCTTCGGCCAGCCCGCCAGGACGCTCGCCGATCCGGTGGCCGCGCAGGCCACGGCACCTGCCCCCTTCTATCTGCGCATGACGCTCAGCGACAAGCCGGGGGCGCTGGCCAAGGTGGCGACGGTCCTGGGCGACGAAGGCATCTCCATCGACCGGATGCGGCAATATGGGCATCAAGATGCCGACGCCCCGGTGCTGATCGTCACCCACAAGACGACGCGCGACGCGATCGACCATGCGCTCGCGCGCCTGCCCGCGACCGGCGTGGTGCTGGGCGATCCGGTGGCGATCCGCATCGAGGCGGTCTGACCGGCCCCGAAATCGCGCCGGTTGGCGCACACAATCGCCGACGCGCGGGGCGAAGCCCTTGCCCGCCGCCTGCGGGGCAGGCTAGATGCCCCAAACAGCCAAATGCGGGACAAGATCACATGGCCGACGTTACCCAGTTTCAGGATCGCATGCTTTCGCTGGGCCTGGCCCGCGTCAGCGAAGCCGCCGCCCACGCCTCGGCCCGCCTGATCGGGCGCGGCGATGAAAAGGCCGCCGATCAGGCCGCCGTCAACGCGATGCGCGACCAGCTGAACATGCTCGACATCAAGGGCGTCGTGGTGATCGGCGAAGGCGAGCGGGACGAGGCGCCGATGCTGTTCATCGGCGAGGAGGTCGGCACCGGCAAGGGCCCGGAGGTCGACATCGCCCTCGACCCGCTGGAAGGCACGACGCTGACCGCAAAGGACATGCCGAACGCGCTGACCGTCATCGCCATGGCCCCGCGCGGCACGCTTCTGCATGCACCCGATGTCTATATGGAAAAACTCGCGGTCGGCCCCGGCTATCCGAAAGATGTGGTCAGCCTCGCCATGTCGCCCGCCGAACGGGTCAGGGCGCTGGCCCGCGCCAGGGGCTGCGCGGCCTCGGACATCACCTGCTGCATCCTCGAACGCCCCCGGCACGAGGCGATGATCGCCGAGGTCCGCTCCACCGGTGCCTCGATCCGGCTGATCACCGATGGCGACGTGGCGGGCGTGATCCATTGCGCGGAGGCGCATATCACCGGCATCGACATGTATATGGGGTCGGGCGGCGCGCCCGAAGGGGTGCTGGCGGCGTCGGCGCTGAAGTGCATGGGCGGACAGATCTGGGGCAAGCTTCTGTTCCGCAACGATGACGAACGCGGCCGGGCCGCCAAGGCGGGCATCAGGGATCTGAACCGTATCTATGCGCGCGACGAGATGGTGCAGGCCGACGTGATCTTCGCCGCGACCGGCGTCACCAACGGCTCCATCGTGCAGGGGGTGAAACGCGAACCGGGTTTCATCACCACCGAGACGATCCTGATGCGGTCCAAGACCGGATCGGTACGGCGGATGATCTACAGAAACCCGGTGAAGTGACACCGCCAGCCGCCTGCGCCTTTCTGGGCGTCGAACAATCCGCCAGCGGCCGCCGCTGGATCGGCCCCGGAGCCGAGGCCGACCGGCTGGCCGAGGCGATGGTGCAGGACACCCGCCTGCCCCTGCCCCTGGCCCGTGTGCTGGTGGCGCGCGGCGTGGCACCGGCCGACGCCGCGCGGTTCCTGGAACCGAAGCTTGCCGATCTTCTGCCCGACCCGCGCAGCCTGAAGGACATGGCCCCCGCCGCCGGGCGTTTCCTGAAGGCGCTGAAGGGGCGCGAACGCATCGCGGTCTTTGCCGACTATGACGTGGACGGCGGCGCGTCCGCCGCCCTTCTGCTCGTCTGGCTCCGGGCGATGGGCCATGGGGCGACCCTTTATATCCCCGACCGGATCGACGAAGGCTATGGCCCGAACGTGCCCGCCATGCAGGCACTCGCGGCCGAACATGACCTCATCATCTGCGTCGATTGCGGCACGCTCAGCCATGACCCGGTCGCGGCGGCCAAGGGCGCGGATGTGGTGATCCTCGACCATCATCTCGGGGCCGAGACCCTGCCCGACGCGCTCGCCGTGGTGAACCCCAACCGTCAGGACGAAACCGGCGAGCTGGCGCATCTTTGCGCGGCCTCCGTCGTTTTCCTGATGCTCGTGGAAGCCAACCGGCTTCTGCGCCAAGACGGGGTCAAGGGGCCGGACCTGATGGCCATGCTCGATCTGGTGGCGCTCGCCACCGTCGCCGATGTGGCCCCCCTGACCGGCGTGAACCGGGCGCTGGTGCGCCAAGGGCTGAAGGTGCTGGCCCGCCGCGAACGGCCCGGCCTTCGCGCGCTGGCCGATGTGGCGCGGATGGACCAGACGCCCAATGCCTATCACCTTGGCTTCCTGCTCGGGCCACGGGTGAATGCGGGCGGGCGGATCGGCGCGGCCGACCTTGGGGCGCGGCTCCTCGCGACGGATGATGTGCGCGAGGCGGAGGCGCTGGCCCAGCGGCTCGACCTGCTCAATACCGAACGGCGCGAGATCGAGATGGCGGTAAGGAACTCCGCCCTCGCCCAGGCCGAGGGGCGCGGACTCGACGGCCCGCTGGTCTGGGCCGCCGGCGCAGGCTGGCACCCCGGCGTCGTCGGCATCGTCGCCGCGCGGCTGAAGGAGGCGACGAACCGCCCCGCCGTGGTGATCGGCGTCGACGGGGGCATCGGCAAGGGATCGGCCCGCTCGGTCGGCGGCGTCGATCTGGGTGCAGCCATCCAGCGCCTTGCGGCCGAGGGGCTTCTCCTCAAGGGCGGCGGTCACAGGATGGCCGCAGGTCTGGCGGTCGAAGCGGACAAGATCGAACCGGCCATGGCGCGGCTGGCAGAACTGCTCGCCCGCCAGGGTGCGGGGGCCGAGGGGCCGCGCACCCTGCATCTGGACGGACTCCTGATGCCCTCCGCCGCCACCACGACACTTCTGGAGGAGATCGAGAAGGCCGGGCCCTTCGGCCAGTCCGCCCCGGCGCCGCGTTTCGCCTTCGCCGACATGGCGATCACCCATATCAGGCGCATGGGCGAGAGCCACCTGCGCTTTGGCTTCACTGACGGCACCGCCCCCGCGCTCGACGCCATCGCCTTCGGCGCGTTCGACGGCCCGCTCGGCCCGCTGATCGAACGCCATGCGGGCTTGCGCCTGCATCTGGCGGGGCGGCTGGAACTGAACCAGTGGGGCGGGCGCACGAAGGTGCAACTGCGCCTGGAAGACGCCGCTCCCGCCTGACGCCGGGGCGGGATCGGGGGCGCAAGAATTCTGCCAGATCCGCGCAAAATCCCCCTTGCGCCGCCCCCCGCCCTGGCCTAAACACCCGCCACAGCCGACGGGGCAGACGCCGCCCCGCCTGAACGTGGCCCGTTCGTCTATCGGTTAGGACACCAGGTTTTCAACCTGGGAAGAGGGGTTCGACTCCCCTACGGGCTGCCACTCTACCTCTGAAGGTCGGCATTTCCTCAAGCCCCAAACCACTTCGCGGGAACGAAGTCACAGGTGGCGCGGCGCCGCGCGAAAAGGCGCGCTTTGCCTTGGACTTGCCCCCGTTCCTGCCTATAAGACGCTCTGGACACCCCTGCGGAGCGAACCCATGCGCATGGCCACGATCGGTCGCAAGACCGCCGAGACCGAGATTTCGGTGACGCTGAGCCTTGACGGAACCGGCAGTTACTCCAACCGGACCGGCGTCGGATTCTTCGATCACATGCTCGACCAGCTCGCGCGCCATTCGCTGATCGACCTGGCGGTGACGGCCAAGGGCGATCTGCATGTCGACGATCACCACACGGTCGAGGATAGCGGCATCGCCATCGGCCAGGCGCTCGCGCAGGCCCTGGGCGACAAGCGCGGCATCCGGCGGTACGGGCACTTCAGCCTTGCCATGGACGATGCGCAGGTGGCTTGCGCGCTCGACCTGTCGGCGCGGCCCTATCTGGTGTGGAACCTGCCCTTCCCGACGGCGAGGATCGGCATGTTCGACACCGAACTGGTGCGCGAGTTCTTTCAGGCGCTGGCGACGCATGGCGGGATCACGCTGCATGTCGATCTGGTCCATGGGCTGAACAGCCACCATATCGCCGAAGCCGCCTTCAAATCCGTGGCGCGCGCCCTGCGTATGGCAGTTGAACCCGATCCGCGCATGGCGGGAGTGCTGCCGTCCACGAAAGGCGCGCTGTGAGCCTCACGGTCCTTGTCGATTACGACAGCGGCAACCTGCATTCCGCCGCCAAGGCCTTTCAGCGCATGGCCACGGAAACCGGCGCGGGCGAGGTCATCGTCACCTCCCGCCCCGAGGATGTGGCCCGCGCCGACCGGATCGTCCTGCCCGGCGACGGGGCTTTCCCGGCCTGCCGTGCCGCACTCGACCGCTTCACCGGGCTTTTCGAGGCGATCGACGAGGCGGTGACGGTGCGCGCGCGCCCGTTCCTCGGCATCTGTGTCGGCATGCAGATGCTGGCCACCCGTGGACGCGAGTATCGCGACACCGACGGGTTCGGCTGGGTCGGCGGCGAGGTGGTCAGGATCGCGCCGGCCGACAAGGGCCTGAAAGTGCCGCACATGGGCTGGAATGATCTGGTGATCGACCGGACCCACCCGGTTCTGGCCGGGATCGAGACCGGCCAGCATGCCTATTTCGTCCATTCCTACCATTTCAGGGTGACGAACCCGGCCGAGCGTCTGGCCCATTGCGACTACGGCGGCGCCATCACCGCCATTGTCGGGCGCGACACTATCGTCGGCGCCCAGTTCCACCCGGAAAAGAGCCAGGCGACCGGCCTCAGGCTCATCGCCAATTTCCTGACCTGGACGCCGTGACCACCCCGCTCGCGACCGTTCTGGACGACATACAGGCCGAAATGGCCGGACGGGCCGAGCGTGGCCGGGTGGCCGATTACATCCCCGAACTGGCCGGCATCGACCCGAACCAGTTCGCGCTTTCGGTCGCCACCGCCGACGGCCAGCTTCTGTCGGTCGGGGATGCGGTCACGCCCTTCTCGATCCAGTCGGTCTCCAAACCCTTTGCCTTGGCGCTGGCGCTCGGCCGTCTGGGCGACCGGCTCTGGGCGCGGGTCGGGCGCGAACCCTCGGGCCTGGCCTTCAACTCGATCCTGCAGCTGGAACAGGAGGGCGGCATCCCCCGCAACCCGTTCATCAACGCCGGCGCGATCGTCGTCACCGATGCGGCGCTCGCCGGTTATGCACCGCGTGAATATCTGGGCGAACTCCTCGGCTTCATCCGCAACGCGGCGGGCGACGAGGACATCCATATCAACAAGGCGGTGGCGCGGTCGGAAACCCAAACCGGCCACCGGAATTTCGCCATCGCGCATTTCATGCGGGCGCATGGCAATCTGGCAAACCCGCCCGATCTGACGCTCGGGGCCTATTTTCACCAATGCGCGGTCGAAATGACGACCAAGCAACTGGCTTTGGCCGGCCGGTTCCTGATGGGCGGGCCGGGCACGCCAAGACTGATCTCGCCCGAGCGGGTGCGGCGGATCAATGCGCTGATGCTGACCTGCGGCCATTATGACGGGTCGGGCGATTTTGCCTTCCGCGTCGGTCTGCCGGGCAAGTCGGGCGTGGGCGGCGGGATCCTGGTGATCGCGCCCGGCCGCGCCTCCATCGCCGTCTGGTCGCCGGGACTGAACGCCCAGGGCAATTCCAAACTCGGGACCGAGGCGGTCGAGATGCTGGCGCGGCGCATGGGCTGGTCGGTCTTTGGCTGATCCACCGCCGGGACGGATTGCCGATCGACGTTCCGCCCCCCTGCATACGCGACGGTTGACACCAAACCGGTCAGCCTCCAGGCTCGCAATCCGGAAAATTGCCACCCTCGCGGGAAGGACAGCGCCATGCGGACCTTGTTCATCGTGCTTGAAACCATCCATGACCCGGCCGGATTCGACGAATACCGCCAACTGGTCATGCCGACGCTGGCCGCCTTCGGCGCAAAATTCCTGGTGCGCGGCGGCCGTTTCAGCGTGGTCGAAGGGGACTGGCCGCACGCGCGCGTGGCGATCGTCGAGTTTCCGTCGCGGGCCGAAGCCGAGGCCTGGTATGCCTCGCCGGCCTATCAGGCGATATTGCCGCTGCGCCTGAAAAGCATGACGAGCAGCGCCATCATGATCGACGCGGTCACCTAGGGCAAAACCCCGCGGCCCGCGGCGGAACCCGTCAGGCGCGGCGGCCTTGCCGACCGGGTCCGGCGCACTATTTCACCCGCGTCCAGGTCTGCTTCTTGCAGATCAGGCCACCGGCCACGCAGCCCGCCAGCTTCATCGAATCGCCGTTCAGCTCGATCCCGCCGACATAGATCCTGTCGTTCGACGGCCGCCAGACCTGGCCGTCATAGGTGCCGTCCCCCTGCGGCACCATGTCGATGACGATCTGCCTGCCGAGGTTTTCCGACTGATATTCCGCCCCGTCCTTGAAGGTGCGCGAGATCACCCCGCAGAAGGCCGCGCCACAGGGCGCGATGGTGACATGGGCATAGGATCCGTCGTCTTCCTGGGTCTGCCAGATTCCTTCGACCGGATCGGCGGCAAAGGCCGCGCCCGCCGCAAACAGCATCGCCGTGGCGATCAGAATCTTCCTCATGGTTGTCCTCCCTCATCTCGCGCCGATCATCCCGCGCGCCCAGCCCTCTGACAAGTCTGACGTTGCGTTGGCGCCCGCGCTTGGCAAGCCCCCCCCGCCTGTGGCAAGAGGCCCCCAGCCGCGAAGGAGAGACCAGAGATGATCCTTTACCCCGCCATCGACCTGAAGGACGGCCATTGCGTGCGGCTCGTTCGTGGCGACATGGACAAGGCCACTGTCTTCGGCGATGACCCCGCCGCGCAGGCGGCGGCGTTCGCGGCGGCAGGCGCCGAATGGCTGCACCTCGTCGATCTGAACGGCGCCTTCGCCGGGCAGCCGGTGAACGGTGCGGCGGTGGAGGCGATCCTCGCCCGCGTGAGGATCCCCGCCCAGCTTGGTGGCGGCATTCGCGACATGAAGACCATCGCGCTCTGGCTCGACAAGGGCCTCGCGCGGGTCATCCTCGGCACGGTCGCGGTCGAAGACCCCGCACTGGTGCGCGAGGCCGCCCGCGCCTTCCCCGGCCAGATCGCCGTCGGCATCGACGCGCGCGGCGGCCGGGTGGCAACCAAGGGCTGGGCCACGGAAACCGGCGTCGAGGTCACCGACCTCGCCCGCTCGTTCGAGGACGCAGGCGTCGCCGCCCTCATCTACACCGACATCAACCGCGACGGCGCCATGGGCGGGCCGAACGTGGAGGCGACCGAGGCGCTCGCCCGCGCCGTCTCGATCCCGGTGATCGCCAGCGGAGGCGTCTCGTCGCTCGCCGACCTGATCGCGCTGCGCGACACCGGCGTGATTGCCGGCGCGATTTCCGGCCGCGCGCTCTATGACGGCGCGATTGACCTCCGCAGCGCCCTTGCTGCACTCAGACCCTGATCCTCATTTTCTGTCCTAAAATATCCCGGAGGGGTCGGGGGAGGCAGCGCCTCCCCGGCGGATCGGCCCCAGAGGGGACGAACCCCCTTCCCCGCCTGCCCGCCGCGCGCTAGGAGGGGCTGAAAGGAACCGGCCATGCTGAAAACCCGCCTCATCCCCTGCCTCGACGTGGCCGACGGGCGCGTGGTCAAGGGCGTGAACTTCGTCGACCTGATCGACGCGGGCGACCCGGTGGAGGCTGCGAAAGCCTATGATGCGGCGGGCGCGGACGAGCTTTGTTTCCTCGACATCCACGCCACCCACGAAAACCGCGGCACGATGTTCGATCTGGTCAGCCGCACCGCCGAACAATGCTACATCCCGCTGACCGTCGGCGGCGGCGTGCGCACGCCTGAGGACGTGCGGGCGCTCCTGCTCGCCGGTGCCGACAAGGTCTCATTCAACTCCGCCGCCGTCGCCAACCCCGATGTGGTGGCCATGGCCGCCGACCGCTTCGGCAGCCAGTGCATCGTCGTGGCCATCGACGCCAAGACCGTGGAGCCGGGCCGGTGGGAAATTTTCACCCACGGCGGACGCAGGGCCACCGGCATCGACGCGGTGGACTTCGCCCGCAAGGTGGCGGCGAGGGGCGCGGGCGAAATCCTCCTGACCTCGATGGATCGCGACGGCACCCGCGCGGGGTTCAACCTGCCCCTGACCCGCGCGGTCAGCGACGCCGTCGCCATTCCCGTCATCGCCTCGGGCGGCGTCGGCACGCTCGATCATCTCGTCGATGGCGTGACCCTCGGCGGGGCGTCGGCGGTGCTCGCCGCCTCGATCTTCCATTTCGGCACCTTCACCATCCGGCAGGCCAAGGACCATATGGCCGCCGCCGGCATCCCGATGAGGCTCACATGACCACCCTCGACCGGCTCGCCGCCACCATCGCCGCGCGGGCGGGCGCGGACCCCGAAAGCTCCTGGACCGCACAACTCCTCGCCAAAGGTCCGGAGAAATGCGCGGCGAAGTTCGGCGAGGAAGCCATCGAGGCGATCATCGAGGCGGTGAAGGGCGACAGGGCCCGCCTGACGGCTGAGGCGGCCGATGTGCTCTATCACCTGATGGTCATGCTCGCCGCGCGCGGCGTCGCCTGGGCCGACGTGATGGCCGAGCTGGACCGGCGCGAAGGCCAGTCGGGACTGGCCGAGAAAGCCGCGCGGGGCTGACTGCCGGCGCGGCGATGAGCCAGATCAGCCAGCCGCGCTCAACCTCCCTCCCCTCCGGGCAGGTCCGGCATCAGGAAATGGCCCGTCGCCTGCGCAAACAGCCGGGCGCGGTTGTCCTGCCAGGCCTCGACATGCACGCTCGCATAGCGGCGGCCCGACCGGTTCACCCGCGCCCGTGCAAAGGCCTCGCGCGGCAGGCCGGAGCGCAGATAGTCCACGGTGAAATCAATGGTCTTCGGCAGGCGCGGCACCGGCAGCGGCGTCAGGTCCGCGCCCGCCACCCGGCCGGTCTCCATCTCCTCCCAGATCATCGCCCAGCCCAGTTCGATGATCGCCGTCACCTCCAGAAACGCCGCCGTCACCCCGCCATGCAGCGCCGGCAGCATCGGGTTGCCGATATGGCTTTCCCGGAAAGGCAGAACCGCCGTCAACTCGTCGCCTCGCCGGTCGAACTCGATCCCGAGAAAGCCGATATAGGGCACGCCGCCGACCAGGGTGCGCAGCGCCGCGTCGCGGCGGCCCCGGACCAGATGCACGGGTTCGGGCGGAAGCCGCTTGCCGCTCATGCCTTGCCCCCTTGCCGTTCACTGGAACGCTCCAAGGTAAAGGCCGCCGTGGCCATCGCGACGATCCGGCCCGTATCCTCGTCATGGGCGGTCGCGCGCACGAAGGCCACGGTGCGGGTCACGTGATGACATTCGGCCCGCGCCGTGATCCGCTGCCCCGGCGTCGCCGGCCGCATGTAGTCGATCCTCAGGTCAAGCGTCGCCGTGCCCGCGGGCCCGGTCGGATGGCCCATCACGGCCGTGCCGCAGCAGGTGTCCATCAGCGCCGACACCGCCCCGCCATGGATCACGCCGGTGGCCGGATCACCGACCAGACGCGGATCATAGGGCATCGAGAGCACCGCCGTCCCCGCGCCGATCTCCTCCAGCCGCATGTCGAGCGCCCGCGCGTGCGGCAAGGCGCGAATGAACCGGGCGGCTCTCTCGTGGCGTGCCTCATCCAACTGCCCGCTCCTTTCGCACCCGGGCCTGCCAGGCGCAGACCGACCGTCACCGGTATTCCCGCTCCTCCGCCGGCCCGCAAGAGCAAAACCGATCCGCCAGCCCGCGCGAAGCCCGTTGTCAGACGCAACCCCCCGCCCTAGACTTTGACCGGGGAGGACCGGATGGCCGACGAACAGCTTTCCTTCAAGGAGATGTGCACGCGTTTCGACGTGACGGCGCGCACCCTCAGATATTACGAATATATCGAGTTGCTGGCCCCGATGAAGGAAGGGCGCTCGCGTTTCTACGGGCCACGCGAAGTGGC
>CAZRKU010000001.1:26720-115361 GCA_964600685.1 uncultured Frigidibacter sp.
TGCTGGCCCCGATGAAGGAAGGGCGCTCGCGTTTCTACGGGCCACGCGAAGTGGCGCGGATGAAACTGATCCTGCGCGGGCGCCGCTTCGGTTTCAGCCTTGAGGAAATCCGCCAATGGCTGCTGCTTTACGACAAGAAGGGCACGCGCGAGCAGAACCTCGTCTGGATCGACCTCGCCAACCGCCAGCTTGCCGCGCTGGAAAAGCAGCAGGCAGAGCTTGATGCGACCGTCCGCGACCTGCGGCAGTTGCGCGACGCGACACTGGCGAACCTCGACGAATAGACGGCGCCCCGGCCACCGCGTTCAGGAACCGGCCCTTGACGCCGGGTCAGGAAATTTCGCGGCAGACCCGTCTCGGGCAATGACGTTTCGTCACCGATTCTTGTGACGTGACGTCACCCTTACGTTAACGTCATCCTCACTTGTAGCATCCGGATATTGTCACATGTCGGGCACCAGAAACTGACGCCGTGAGAAAGGACAACGCCCGTGAGTGAAGAGTTGATGAGCATCCGCGCCATGTGTGACCTGTTTGACGTCACCCCGCGCACCTTGCGCTTCTACGAACAGAAGGAACTGCTGTTTCCGATCCGCGAGGGCCAGAAACGGCTGTTCACCCGCCGCGACCGCGCGCGGCTGAAGCTGATCCTGCGCGGCAAGCGCTTCGGCGTCAGCCTTGAGGAGATCCGCCAGCTTCTGGACCTCTATGACATGAACGGCCAGAAGGATGTCCAGCTTGCCCGCACGCTCGACATCGCCAGACGGCGCCTGGCCGAGATGCAGCAGCAGCGCGAGGAACTCGATCGCGGGATCGCGGAACTGAGTGCCCAGATCCAGGGCGGCGAACAGATGCTGGCGGATGCCAGCAAGACCGCAGCCGCCTGACCACCCCAAGCCCGAGGACACCTGACCATGCCCAGCTACAATGCCCCGACCAAAGACATGCAGTTCCTGCTGCACGAGGTGCTGGAGGTCAGCCGTTCCGCCGTTCCGGGTTACAGTGGCCTTGAAGCGGATTTCACCGGCGCGGTGCTGGAGGAAGCGGGCAAGATCGCGCGCGATGTGCTGGCACCCCTGAACGCCTCGGGCGATCAGGAAGGCTGCCGGCTGGAAAATGGCATCGTCCATACGCCCAAGGGTTTCAAGGCGGCCTTCCAGGCGATGAAGGACGGCGGCTGGACCGCGCTCGACTGCGATCCGGCCTATGGCGGCCAGGGCCTGCCGCACCTGATGTATTGCGCGATGGGCGAGATGTTCGTCTCGGCCAACATGGCCTTCAACATGTATCAGGGCCTGACCCACGGCGCCTATTCGGCGATCCATGCCCATGGCACCGCCGAGCAGAAAGCCACCTACCTGCCGAAGATGGTCACCTGCGACTGGACCGGCACGATGAACCTGACCGAGCCGCACTGCGGCACCGACCTCGGGCAGCTCCGCACCAAGGCCGAACCGCAGGCCGACGGCAGCTACCGCATCACGGGGCAGAAGATCTTCATCTCGGCCGGCGATCACGACATGGCGGAGAACGTCGTCCATCTGGTGCTGGCCAAGGCCCCGGGCGGCGGCGAGGGGACCAAGGGCATCTCGCTTTTCATCGTGCCGAAATTCCTGGTGAACACCGACGGTTCGCTCGGCACCAGGAACGCCGTCTCGGTCGGCAAGATCGAGGAAAAGATGGGCATCCACGGCAACGCCACCTGCGTGATGAACTATGACGGGGCGACCGGCTTCCTGCTGGGCGAGTTGCACAAGGGCATGCGCGCCATGTTCACCATGATGAACGAGGCACGGCTCGCGGTCGGGCTCCAGGGCTATGCGGTGGCCGTGGCCGCCTATCAGAACTCCCTCGGCTACGCCAGGGAACGCCTGCAGGGCCGTGACGTGACCGGCGCGAAGAACCCGAACGGCCCGGCCGACCCGCTGATCGTCCACCCCGACATCCGCCGGGCGCTGATGGACCAGAAAAGCTTCACCGAAGGCGCACGCGCCCTCACCTTCTGGGGCGCCTCGCTGATCGACCGGGCGAACCGGGCCGGCGACGACGCGGCCGAGGGGCTGATCTCGCTCCTCACCCCGGTGATCAAGGGCTTCCTGACCGACAAGGGCTTCGACAGCGCGGTGCAGGCCCAGCAGATCTGGGGCGGCCATGGCTATATCGAGGAACAGGGCATGTCGCAGTTCGTCCGCGACGCCCGCATCACCATGATCTACGAAGGCGCGAACGGCGTGCAGGCGCTTGACCTCGTGGGCCGCAAGCTGGCGCAGGAGGGCGGCACGCATGTGATGGCCTTCTTCGAACTGGTGAAGGGCTTCATCCGGGAAAACGAAGGCAACGCCGGCCTGAAGACCGACTTCCTCGACCCGCTGAAGGCCGCCTCCAAGGATCTTCAGGCCGCGGGTATGTATTTCATGCAGAACGGCATGAAGACCCCCAATGCGGCGCTCGCCGGCTCCTACGACTTCATGCATCTCTTCGGCCATGTCTGCCTGGGGCTGATGTGGGCGCGCATGGCGAAGTCGGCGCACGCGGCACTCGCGGCCGGCGGCGGCGACCGCGCCTTCTACGAGACGAAGCTGGCCACCGGGCGCTATTACATGGCGCGCCAGCTGCCCGCGACCGGGCTGCATCTGACCCGCATCCAGTCCGGGGCCGATCCGGTCATGGCACTTCCCGCCGAGGCGTTCTAGTCTTTCGGCAAAACCACCGAAAGGAAACCGGAATGCCCAAACGTTTGCGCCTGACCCGCCGTTTCACGGTCGCCATGACCAACGACGCCCATCGGACCCTCTTTCGTTTCGCGGAAGAGGCGGGCATCTCGGTGGACGAGGCGCTGACCTTCCTCTTCGAACATTTCGGCTCGGTGATGAATGCCGACAATCTCAGCCACCGGCTGAAGCTTTTCAAGGCCGCGCTGGACGACCGCAAGGCCTGACCTCGGACTGCCAAGACATTGTTCCCGATACGCTTTCCGACATGACAGCCCATTCCGCCGGACCTAATCTCGGCGCGTCACCGGCGAAGGAACCCGACATGACCGCGAAACTCTATTGCTTCGGCGAAAGCGGCAATGCCTACAAGGCGGCGCTGACCATGACACTCGCGGACTATGCGTGGGAGCCGGTCTTCGTGGATTTCTTCGGCGGCGAAGCCCGCACTGATCCCTTCCGCAAGATCAACCCCATGGGCGAGGTGCCGGTCCTGATCGACGGGGGCCTCACCCTCACGCAGTCCGCCCTCATTCAATATCACGTCGTTCAAAGGACCGGCCGTTTCGGCGGCACCGGCAAGACCGCCGAACGCGAGGTGATGCGCTGGATCCTGTGGGATAATCACAAGTTTTCGGGACAGATCGGCACGACGCGCTTCCTGATGAACTTCCTGTCGCCCACCAAGCGACCCGCCGAGGTGATCGCGTTCCAGCAGGGCCGCCTGAAGGTTGCCTGCGGCATTCTCGACGAGCATCTTTCAGATCGTGACTGGGTGGCCGACCTCAACCCCACCATTGCCGACTTCGCCTGCTGCTCCTACCTTTACTACCCGGAACCTTTCGGCTTTGACCGCGCCGACTGGCCCCACATCGACCGCTGGCTCGACCGGATCGCCGCCCTGCCCGGCTGGAAACATCCCTATGACCTGATGCCCGGCAACCCGTCCGACCGCGCCTGATCGTTGCGCCGCAGCGTCACAGGGGACAAAAGCTGACGCGCAGGTAAACTGCCCCGCAAGTCAGTCCCCCGCGCCCCCGAATCGCGGGGTGGCCTGCAAGGAGAGGAGCCGACCATGACCGAAGCCTATATCTATGACGTCGCCCGCACCCCCCGCGGCAAGGGCCGCCCCGACGGCGCGCTGCACGAGGTAACCTCGGTCGCGCTGTCCGCCCGGCTTCTGAACGCGATCCGGGAACGCAACGGCCTGGACGGCCACGCGGTCGAGGATGTGATCTGGGGCAATGTCACCCAGGTCGGCGAGCAGGGCGGCTGCCTCGCGCGCTCCGCCGTGCTCCTGTCCGACCTTGACGAACGGATCCCCGGCCTCGCCATCAACCGCTTCTGCGCCAGCGGGATGGAGGCGGTGAACCTCGCCGCCAATCAGGTGCGGGGCGGCGCGGGCAACGCCTACATCGCCGGCGGGGTCGAGATGATGGGCCGGGTCGCCATGGGTTCGGACGGCGCGGCGATCGCCGTCGACCCGAGCCTTGCGATGAAGACCTATTTCGTGCCGCAGGGCATTTCCGCCGACCTCATCGCCACCGAATATGGCTTCACCCGCGATCAGGCCGACGCGCTCGCCGTCGAAAGCCAGCGCCGCGCGGCGGCGGCCTGGGCCGACAACCGTTTCGCAAGGTCCATCGTGCCGGTGAAGGACCAGAACGGCCTGATCATCCTCGCCCATGACGAATACATGCGGCCCGGCACCGACATGCAGGCGCTCGGGCGGCTCGACCCGTCCTTCAAGGCCATGGGCGAGGTCATGCCCGGCTTCGACAAGATCGCGCTGATGAAATATCCGCATCTGGAGCGGATCAACCATATCCACCACGCCGGCAACTCCTCCGGCATCGTCGACGGCGCGGCGGCGGTCCTGATCGGCAATGCCGAATTCGGCCGCGCCCAGGGGCTGAAGCCGCGCGCCCGCATCCGCGCGACGGCGAAAATCGGCACCGATCCGACCATCATGCTGACCGGCCCGGTGCCGGTGACGGAAAAGATCCTCAAGGACAGCGGCATGTCGATCGGCGACATCGACCTGTTCGAGGTCAACGAGGCCTTCGCCTCGGTCGTCCTGCGCTTCCTGCAGGCCTTCGATGTCGACCCGGCGAAGGTGAATCCGAACGGCGGCTCCATCGCCATGGGCCATCCCCTTGGCGCAACCGGGGCGATCCTCATCGGCACCATGCTGGACGAGCTGGAACGCACCGGCCAGGGCACCGCGCTTGCCACGCTCTGCATCGCCAGCGGCATGGGCGCGGCCACGATCATCGAACGGGTGTAGGCCCCCCACCCTCGCCCCCGTCTGCGTGGGGAGGGCCGGGGCGGAGAGCAACGGAGGAGAGAATGCCGATCATCGACCAATCGAAATGCCCGGTCAAAACCGGTTCGATCTATCCCGAACCCTATGCCGCGATGATGAAGGGCCGCTCGTCCCTGCGTCTGGGCGAAGCGGGCGGCCTTACGCAATATGGCGTAAACCTGGTGACACTCGAACCCGGCGCCCTCTCCAGCCTGCGCCACTGGCATCAGAACGAAGACGAATTCGTGATGGTGACGGAAGGCGAATGCACGCTCGTCGACGATCAGGGCGAACATGCGATGCGCCCCGGCGATTGCGCCGCCTTCCCGGCCAACGACGGTAACGGCCACCATTTTGTGAACCGCACCGACCGCGTGGCAAAATTTCTCGTCGTCGGCACCAAGGCCCCGCAGGAAGTCGCGACCTATTGCGATGTGGACCTGCGGATCGCGATGGGCGGGGGCCGCGTCCGCTTCACCTACCGCGACGGGACAGAGTTCAAGGGGCCACGCGAATGACGCTCTCCCCTTCATTCTGGCTCAAATATCCTCCGGGGGTCCGGGGGTGGAAGACCCCCGGCGCCTGCCACAAGGGAGACGCGGCATGATCCTGCGCAAAGGCACCGTCACGCCCGAGACCGGCCCCTCCTCCTACCCCGCCCCCTGCACGCTCCCAGCAGGCCGGATGCGCTGGTGGCCGATCCCGGACGCGGGCGGGCTGACCCAGTTTGGTGCGGCGACCGAAGAACTCGCCCCCGGCGCGCAGTCGGGCCAGCGCCATTGGCGCGAGGCGGCGGATGAATTTCTCTATGTTCTTGCTGGCGAAGTCACGGTCGTTGAAAACGATGGCGAACATGTGCTGGCCCCCGGCGATGCCGCATGCTGGCCTGCCGGCACCGCGAACGGCCACTGCCTGATCAATCGTTCCGACCGCCCCGCGACCTACCTGATCGTCGGCACCCGTGCGCCGGACGATATCTGCAACTATCCCGACATCGACCTGCAATACATCCGCCGGGACGGTCGGCGCGGACAGTACCGCAAGGACGGAACCCCCTGCCCCGGCTGGCCCAAGGAGACTGACAGATGAGCGATTTCACCTATAGCGCAGACGCCGACGGCGTCGCCACCATCACCTGGGATGTCAAATCCAGGTCGATGAACGTCCTCAACCTCGAAGCCGCGGCCGAGCTTGACGGGCTGATCGACCGCGCCATCGCCGATGACAGCGTGAAGGGCGTGATCCTGACGTCGGCCAAGAAGGATTTCGCCGGGGGGATGGATCTCAACATCATCGCCCGGATGAAGGAAAGCGCCGGGGATGACCCGGCGCGCGGCCTTTTCGACGGGATCATGGGCTTTCACCGGCTCGAACGGAAGATGGAACTGATGGGGCGCGACCTGAAGTCGGGCAAGGGCGGCAAGCCGATCGTCGCGGCGCTGCCCGGCACCGCGCTGGGGATCGGCCTCGAAATCCCGCTCTCCTGCCACCGGATCATCGCCGCCGACAATCCCAAGGCCAGGATCGGCCTGCCGGAGATTCTCGTCGGCATCTTCCCCGGCGCGGGCGGCACCACCCGCCTGGTCCGCAAGCTCGGGCCGATGGTCGCCTCGCCCTTCCTCTTGGAAGGCAGGCTTTCCGACCCCAAGGCCGCTCAGGCCGCCGGGATCATCGACGAAGTGGTGCCCGCCGATCAGCTGCTGGTGCGGGCGAAGGAATGGGTGCTGAACGCCGGGCCCGAGGATATGGTCAAGCCCTGGGACGTCAAAGGTTACAAGATGCCCGGCGGCGCGCCCTATCATCCGGCGGGGTTCATGACCTTCGTCGGCGCCTCGGCGATGGTTTCGGCCAAGACGATGGGCGTCTATCCGGCGGCCAGGGCGCTGCTCTCGGCCGCCTATGAAGGGGCGCTGGTGCCCTTCGACACGGCGATCAGGATCGAGGCGCGCTGGTTCACCCAGGTCTTGATGAACCCCTCGTCGTCGGCGATGATCCGGTCGCTGTTCATCAACAAGGAGGCGCTGGAAAAGGGCGCGAACCGGCCCAAGGTCGCCGATCAGACGGTGAAGAAGCTGGGCGTCCTCGGCGCGGGGATGATGGGGGCGGGCATCGCCCATGTCGCGGCGCTGGCCGGGATCGAGGTGGTGCTGATCGACGCGAGCCAGGAGGCGGCGGACCGGGGCCGCGCCCATTCCGAAGGCATCCTCGACAAGGGGCTGAAACGCGGCAAGGTCACGGCGGAGAAGAAGGCCGAAGTCCTCGCCCGCATCACCGCCACCACCGACTATGCCGCGCTCGCCGGGGTCGATCTGGTGGTCGAAGCCGTGTTCGAGGACATGAAGGTCAAAGCCGAGGTGACCGCGAGGGCCGAAGCGGTGATCCCGGCGGACGCGATCTTCGCCACCAACACCTCCACCCTGCCGATCAGCGATCTGGCCAAGGCCTCCAAGCGCCCCGGCCAGTTCATCGGCATCCATTTCTTCTCGCCGGTCGACAAGATGCTGCTGGTCGAGATCATCAGGGGCCGCGAGACCGGCGATGTCGCGGTGGCCAAGGCGCTCGACTTCGTCCGGCAGATCCGGAAGACGCCGATCGTCGTCAATGACGCGCGGTTCTTCTACGCCAACCGCTGCATCATCCCCTACATCAACGAAGGCATCCGCATGGTCGCCGAGGGGGTCGCGCCGGCGCTGATCGAGAACGGCGCGAAACTCCTCGGCCTGCCGCTCGGGCCGCTGCAACTGGTGGACGAGACCTCGCTCGACCTCGGGGTGAAGATCGCCAGGGCGACGCGGGCGGCGATGGGCGACGCCTATCCGGACGGCGCCGTCGATCCGGTGCTGTTCGCCATGGCCGATCAGGGCCGCCTCGGCCGCAAGGCCAGGGCGGGCTTCTATGCCTATGACGACAGGGGCGAGCGGCTCGGCCTCTGGGACGGGCTTGGACAGGCCTGGCCGGTTGCCGACGATCAGCCGGACCTGCGCGAGGTGCAGGGCCGCATGCTGATGGTGCAGGTTCTGGAAGCCGTGCGCGCGCTGGAGGAAGGGGTGCTCGAAGACATCCGCGAAGGCGACGTCGGCGCGATCCTCGGCTGGGGCTTCTGCCCTTGGTCGGGCGGGCCGTTCGGCTGGCTCGACATCGTCGGCGCCGCCCGCGCGGTCGAGATCTGCGACGGGCTGGAAGCCCGCCACGGCGCCCGGTTCAAGGCGCCGAAGCGGCTGCGTGACATGGCGGCCAGGGGCGAAAGTTTCTACGGCAAGACAGCGGCGAAAGCGGCGTGAGGCGCGGGCTGGGGGCGCTGCCCCCAGACCCCCGGGATACTTGGACCAGAATGAACGAGGATCACGGATCGAAGCGATAGCCGAAACGCCCGATATCCTCGGCGCAGATTCTGGCGACCAGCCCCGCATCCCGATCCGAATAAAGCCCCCGCCAGTCGCGGGGTCTTTGGCTTTCGTTGCTGCGGGCAAGCGGCGTGATCCGGAATCCCAGATGTGCCTCGAACGGCGCGAGGTCGGTCGCGAGACGCTCCAGCCGTGCGCAAAGCATCACACGGTCGCGACCATCCGGCCCGCGGGTATAGGCCGCCGCCGGGGCGGCGCGAAAGGCCGCGATCGTCGAAGGATCGTTCAGGAACGCGCTGAAATCGTTCGATTTTGCCAAGGTCACGGCCGGATGGTGGAAGTGCTGCGCCCTCAGCCAGTGGTAATAGCTGACCAGCCGGTCCCAGGGATTGCGCACCAGCGTCACGATGAAGAACTGCGCCAACTCCTCCGCCGCCACCAGCCCGTCGAGATCGGCGAGCGTCGAATGTTTCCACAGGCGCCCCGCCGCCTTCAGCCCCCTCTGGCGGCCCGCCCGCGCCCGTGCCTTCGGCGTGTCGCCGATCAATATGTCGTCCGTCAGCGCCCGCGCCTCGAGCGCGAGCGCCAGCGCCGTGCCGCCGGTCTTCGGGATATGGATGAAGATGTAGCGCCGCCCGCGCGACAGGATCATCGCTCTACCGCGACCGCGCGGCGATGATCAGACCCGCGGCGAAGATCAGCACGATACCCAAGGCCGCCTTGATCCCGATCACCTCTCCCCACAGCGCCCAGGTCCAGAAGGCGCTCATCGGCAGGATCACATATTCGAAGACCGCGACCCGGCTCGCATCGGCGATCTGATAGGACTTGACCATCAGCCCGACGCCAAGAAGCGACCCCGCCGCCTGCACGAAGGTCCAGAAGAGGAAACTGCCGCTCGGCCAGACCGCGCCGCGCAGGATGAACCCGTCCGCCCCGGCGGGCACCGCGGGTTGCCAGAGCGCCAGCAGGCCCATGCCGATCAGGCCAAAGACCCCCAGCGCCAGGAAGAAGCCCAGAAGCAGGGTTTCCGCACTTTCGCCCGCGCACCATTCGCGCGTCGCGATATTGCCGGTGGCATAAAGCGCGCCGGCAAGGATCGGCAGGACCAGCGCGGGCGTGACATCCGTGCCTGGCCCGATGCCCAGAACCAGCAGCGCGCCGGTAAATCCGATGGTCACGGCAAGAATGCGGAACGGGCCGATCCGGTGGCCATAGATGAAACGCGCGATCAGCAGAACGAAGATCGGCGCGGTGAAAAGGCCCGCCGCCACCTCCGCCACCGACAGGAAGGCAAGGCAGCCGAAATAGATCACCATCGCGCAACCATGGATCAGGCTGCGCGCCAGAACCGCACCCGGATTGCGGGGCCGCAGGCGCAACCCCAAAGGCACGGCCAGCGCCGCCAGAATCAGTCCGGCAAAGGCGGTCCGGGTCGCGTGAAACTGCCACAACCCGCCATCCGCCGCGATCTCGCGCACGAAATTGTCGGTAAAGGCGATGACGAAAGCATAGATCAGGATGAAGCCCGCCGCGATCAGCGTGCGGTTCGCGGCCAGGGTTTCGGTGGCGGGCGTGACGGTCATGGAAGCTCCGGCGTCGGAATAGGGCTATGAGAACCGAAGGCTCTGATTAATCATGTCCGGCAGCGACATTCCAGCGGGGGAGACGGACAGGATGGGCTGGCTTCAGGATGAAACGGGTCTCGACCGCTGCGCCGCCAACCATGTCCCCCTGACCCCCCTGTCGTTTCTCGCCCGCGCGGCGGATGTGTTCCGCGACCGGACGGCGCTGGTCGACAGCACGACCCGCCGCACCTACGCAGAGCTGCACGCGCGGGTCAGCCGCCTCGCCTCGGCGCTGTCGCGGGCCGGCATTGCACCGGGCGACGTGGTGGCCACCCTGCTGCCCAACGTCGCGGCGCATGTCGAGGCGCATTTCGGCATCCCCGCCGCGGGCGCGGTGCTGAACGCGATCAACACGAGGCTGGATGTCGACACCGTCGCCTATATCCTTGGTCACGGCGGGGCGAAACTGCTGCTGGTCGACCGCGCGCTGGTGCCTCTCGCCGAAGCCGCCATCGCGCGGCTGGACGGGCCCGCGCCCCGGATCATCGAAGTGGCGGACGGGGCCGCCGGCCAGGAAGCCAGCGGCCGCCACCTGACCTGCGAGGATTTTCTGGACGGCGGCGATCCTGGCGCGCGCTGGATCATGCCCGAGGACGAATGGGAGAGCCTCGCGCTCAACTATACCTCCGGCACCACCGGGCGGCCGAAGGGCGTCGTCTACCACCATCGCGGCGCCTATCTGATGGCGATGGGCACGGTGATCAGCTGGCGGCTGGCCGGGCACCCGGTCTACCTGACCATCGTCCCGCTCTTTCATTGCAACAACTGGGGCCACACCTGGATGATGCCGGCGCTGGGCGGCACCATCGTCTGCTGCCGCGACATCACCGCCCGCGCCATCTATGCGGCGATCGCCGAGGAAGGGGTCACCCACATGGGCGGCGCCCCCATCGTCCTGAACATGCTGATCAACGCCAGGGCCGAGGAGCGCCGCGCCTTCGGCCATGTGGTCGAGGTCTTTACCGCCGGCGCGCCCCCGCCCGCCGCGACTTTGGCCGCGATCGAACCCCTGGGCTTCAACGTCACCCAGGTCTATGGCCTGACCGAGACTTTCGGCCATGTCACCGAATGCCTGTGGCGGCGCGAATGGGACGGCGAACCGGGTGAAGCCCGCGCCGCGCTCAAGGCCCGGACCGGCGTCCTGATGCCGATGATGGAGGATATCAACGTCCACGACGCCGCCCTGTCGCCGGTCCCGCGCGACGGGGCCACGACCGGCGAGATCGCCATCCGCGGCAACTGCGTGATGAAGGGCTATTACCGCAATCCCGAGGCAACGCGCGAGGCCTTCAGGGGCGGCTGGTTCCGCTCCGGCGACATCGCCTTCCAGCATGAGGACGGCTATATCAAGATCACCGACCGCGCGAAGGACATCATCATCTCGGGCGGCGAGAATGTGTCGTCGGTGGAGGTGGAGGGCGCGCTGATGCACCATCCGGCGGTCAGCCTCTGCGCCGTGGTCGCCAAGCCCGACGACAAGTGGGGCGAAGTGCCCTGCGCCTTCGTCGAACTGAAGGAGGGCGCGGCTGCCACCGAAGCCGACCTGATCGCCTTCGCCCGCGCCCGCCTCGCGGGGTTCAAGACGCCGAAATTCGTGGTTTTCGGCGAACTGCCCAAGACCTCCACCGGCAAGATCCAGAAATTCGCGCTCAGGGATCGGGCGAAGGCGATGTGACGGCACCGGCGTGATTGTTCGCCGGCGAAAGCTTCGCTAAGGTCGGGGTGAAGAAGAAACGAGCAGCAGCCCCCCAATGACGGCGCTTAGCGAATACCAGCGTCTGGAATGTCCCGGCCTCTGGCGGGAAATGCCGCAGGCGCAGCGGCGGGAGGTGATCGTCACCTTCGGCGATGCCACGATCATCCTGCGCGAAAGCCCGAGCGAGCGGGCGCTGACCCATTGGTCGCTCCCGGCGGTGATCCGCCTCAACCCCGGCCGGATGCCGGCGCTTTTCGCTCCCGGTCCCGGCGCGGCCGAGGAGCTGGAGATCGACGATGAAACCATGATCGCCGCCATCTCCAAGGTGCATGCGATCATCGCCGCGCGGCAGCCGCATCCGGGGCGGCTCAGGGGGGTGCTGCTGCTGGCGGCGGCGGGGATCATGCTCGCGGGTGCGCTCCTCTGGCTGCCCGGCGCGCTCATCGCCCACACCGCCCGCGTCCTGCCCGCCACCACCCGGGCCGCGATCGGCCAGGCGATCCTCGGCGATCTGGAACGGCTGACCGGCGGCCCCTGCGCCGCGGCCGAGGGCGCGGCGGTCCTCCAGACGCTCTCCGACCGGCTCCTTGGCGGCACCGGGCGCATCGTCGTCCTGCCCGACGGGCTGAAGGGAGCGCTGCATGTGCCGGGCAACGCCATCGCCATCGGCCGCACACTCGTCGAAGACCACGACACGCCCGAGGTGAGCGCGGGTTTCGTTCTGGCCGAACGGCTGCGCGCCGCCACGCTCGACCCCCTGCCGCCCGCGCTGCGGTATGCGGGCCTCAGGGCGGTCTTTTACATCCTGACGACCGGCGAGGTGCCGCCTGACGCGTTCCGCGGCTATGGCGAGGCGCTTCTCAAGGCCGACCCCGCGCCCCTTGATCCCGGCGCGCTGATCAAGCGTTTCGCCGACGCCGGCGTCGGCAGTTCCGCCTATGCCTATGTGCTCGACCCAACGGGCGCAAGCACGCTGCCGCTGATCGAGGCCGACCCGTTCGCACAGGAACCCCCGCCGCAACCGCTGCTGACCGACACCGACTGGGTGGCGCTGCAGGGCATCTGCGCCGGGTAAGGGCTTTCCGTCGCTTCGCCTTTTCGACCGGATCGACCTCAGGGCCGCCCGAGCAGCTCCGCAAACCCCGATCCGCGCAACAGCTTCGCGGCCTCCGCGAACGCGGCCTTCTCCTCGAACGGCCCCGCCAGAACCGCGCTCAGCCGCCCGCCTTTCACCGCAAGTGTCGCGCGCGGCAGGCCGAGGGTCGCCAGCCGCGCCAGCGCCCGGTCGGCATTGGCCGGATCGGCGAAGGCCCCGACCTGAATCCAGCGGCCGGACAGAAGCGCAGTTGTGGGTGCTGGCTTCGCGGCCTGCACGGCAGGTTCGCCCCTCGGTTCGGCCATCGGCTCCGCCGCAACCGCCGCCGCCGGCAAGGTCGGCTCAAGCCCGCAGACCGGCGCGCCATCGGCCGCGATCCGCGCCACCCACAGGACCGTGCCGCTCAGCACCGCGCGCTGATAGGCGCAGCCCCTGCTGTCCACGTAACTCCGGCCCGGATAGAACGCGCCCGGCAGTTCCGCCGGATCGCCCCCCGCCCAGGCTGGTCCCGCCACCAGCGCCAGCATCGCCAGACTGCGGATCGCCGACCTCATGTCCCGTCCCCTTCTTCCGCGAATCTTCGTCACTTGGTGCCGAACATCCGGTCGCCCGCATCGCCCAGCCCCGGCACGATATAGCCATGGTCGTTCAGATGACTGTCAAGCGCCGCGGTCACGATCGGCACATCGGGATGCGCCGCCTTCATCCGCGCCACACCTTCGGGGGCGGCCAGAAGGCACATGAAGCGGATGTTCGTCGCCCCGGACTTCTTCAGCAGGTCAATGGCCGCGACCGAGGAATTGCCGGTCGCCAGCATCGGGTCCAGCGCGATGGTCAGACGGTCGCGCAGGTCCGGCACCTTGTAATAATACTGCACCGGCTGCAGCGTCTGCGGGTCGCGGTACAGCCCGACGAACCCCACCCGCGCCGCCGGGATCAGCTCCAGCACCCCGTCCAGCAGCCCGTTCCCGGCCCGCAGGATCGACACGAGCGCCAGTTTCTTGCCGTCGATCGTCGGCGCATCCATCGCGCAAAGCGGCGTCTCGATGCGCTTCGTCGTCATCTCCATCTCGCGGGTGATCTCATAGGCCAGAAGCTGGCTGATCTCGCGCAGCAGGCGGCGGAAGGAATTGGTCGAGGTTTCCTTCTCGCGCATGATCGACAGCTTGTGCTGGACAAGCGGATGCGAAACGACGGTCAGATGCTGGCTCATGTCTTTCCCCGGGGCAACGGCTTTCCCCGAGGCCTGAACCATCCTCCGCGCGCCGTCAAGCCTTGGCCCGCCCATCGGCCGGACGGATTGCCCTGCCCGACCGGGAGGCCACGCGGGCACGGTTCCCGGCGATGCCGACGAGGCGCAACTCCCGCCGACGCCGACGCGGCGCAAGGACGCCCGCCGCCATCCGGCGCATTTCAGCGGTCGGCTCGCCCTCCGAAGCCCGAAGACGGCGGCGGCGCGGTCATGAATGACGCCAGCCCGCGCTGCTGCGGCGCCTCAGGTGCAAGCGCGGCCAGTGTCGGCACGATGACGGCGATCAGAAATGGCAGGGCGGGAAAAATGATCCTGAACATGATGTGTCCAATGCACCGAATGCATGGGCCATCCTACGCCGGGGCCGCCGCCGCTCAAGTCAGCGATTCCCGACCTTCGCGAGCCGTTTCGCGGATCGCCTGCAGATAGTCCCGCCAGGCCCCCACATCCCGCCCGCCGCAGAAGTCGGGGCTGAGGAACGTCTCGGAATAGATCACGCCCGAGGCCGCGCTTGCCTCCAGGACAGCGAGCGTCAGGCGGTGGTATTCCTCGGGGCTTTTCAAGGTCTCGGTCGCCGCCTCATAGACCTTGAGGAAATGCCAGAAGTCGCGATAGGCATAGTGCCCGCGCTCGTCAAAAAGACCCGACAGGTCCATCGACTTTTCGCGCGCCAGCCCGCGGATGAAGCCGGGCGGTGCCGCGCCTTCCAGATGCAGATGCAGCTCGACCTTGGGCTGGTTTGCGGTCACGGTGCGTCCTTCCCTGTCGCCACCCCTGTCGGGACGGATGCCATACGTTTGCCATACGTTTGCGGCACGGGTGCGGCCCGCCGCTTGCGGCCTTGCGGCAGGCTCACAGGAAGCTCCGCCCCGGCCCGTCGAAGGGCACGCCGAGATGCGCCGCGACACTCGCCCCCACATCGGCGTAGGCCACCAGGCCGATGGCTTTCGCCCCCACGCCCCAACCCAGAACCGGCACCCGTTCGCGGGTATGATCGGTGCCGATCCAGGTCGGATCATTGCCGTGATCCGCGGTGAAGATCGCCAGATCGCCGGGCCTGAGGATGGCGAGGAAATGGCCGACCTGCCCGTCGAACCACTCCAGCGCCCGGGCATAACCGGACACGTCGCGCGGATGGCCGAAAAGCGTGTCGAACTCGACGAAGTTCGCAAATGTCAGTGAACCTTGCCCGGATTCTGCGCCCCAACCCATCAGATGTTCGAAAAGTGCAGTATCGGCACCCTTCTTCACATCATCTATCCCCTGCATGGAATAGATGTCGCCGATCTTGCCAATCGCATGAACCTTGCGCCCCGCGCCCCGCACCCGGTCCAGAAGTGTGGGCGCGGGCGGGGCGATGGCATAATCATGCCGGTTGGTGGTGCGCCTGAAATTGCCGGGCCGGCCGATGAAAGGCCGGGCGATCACCCGCCCCACCCTCATCGCGTGCAGGCGGGGCGCGATATCCTGGCACAGTTTCAACAGCCGTTCGAGGCCGAAGGTTTCCTCATGGCAGGCGATCTGAAACACGCTGTCGGCCGAGGTATAGCAGATCGGCCAGCCGGTCCGCATATGTTCGGCGCAATGTTCCTCGATGATCGGCACCCCCGACGCATGACAGTTCCCCAGCGTCCCGCCTGCCCCGCAGCGCCGCGCGACCTCGTCCGTCAGATCCTGGGGGAACGCGGGGCAAGTATCTGGAAAGTAATGCCAGTCCCAGGGCACAGGCACCCCGGTCAGCTCCCAGTGGCCCGAAGGCGTGTCCTTGCCTTTTGACACTTCCGTGGCCGCGCCCCACAGGCCCTGCGGCGCCGCACCCAGGCCCGGCATTGCCGCGCCCGAGGCCAGATGCACCGCCGCCGACAGGCCCAGCCGGTCAAGGTTCGGCAACGTCAGCGGGCCGGTGCGGCCCACCTCCGCCCGACCCGCCGTACAGGCCTCGGCGATATGGGCCAGCGTATTGGCGCCGGTATCGGGATGTGTGCCGTTGAAGAACGATCCCGCGTCCGGCGCGCCGCCCGCCCCGACGGAATCCATCACGATCAGGAAGGCCCGCGCCATCAGGCCACCCTTTCGACAATCAGTTCAGGCTCTTCCGGCGGCTCCTCGGACAGGCTGTAGGCCGCCAGGACCGCTGCGGCCGCGGTCTCTGCATCCGACTGGCTTGCGGCATGGACCAGCGCGAAAGCCTCGCCGCTGGTGATCGGTTCACCCAAGGGCGCAAGGTCGGAAAGACCCACGGCAGGGTTGATCTTGTCGCCGCCCTTCAGCCGCCCGCCCCCCAGATGAACGACCGCATTGCCCAAGGCCTGACCGTCAATCGCGGCAATGAAACCTGCGTGGTCGGCCTTGACCTCCAGCACCACCGGCGCGGCGGGCAGGCGGTCCGGGAAACGGTCGACGAAATCATGCGGGCCGCCCAGCGCCGTAACCATCCGCCCGAACGTCTCGGCGGCACGGCCTGAGGTCAGGGCTTCGGCCATCTGATCCTCCCCCTCCAGCACATCGCCCGCCAGACCGGCCAGCACCAGCGCCTCGCCGCCAAGCGCTATGGTCAGATCCCACAGGTTCTGGCTGACGGCCTGCCCGGTCAGCGTCTCCATCACCTCGACCAGTTCGAGCGCGTTGCCGGCGGCGGCGGCCAGCGGCTGCGACATGTCGGTGATGAGCGCGGCGGTCTTGCAGCCCGCGCCGTTCGCCGTGTCGACGAGCGACCGGGCCAGCGCCCGCGCCTGCGGCAGCGACTTCATGAAGGCGCCCGAGCCGACCTTCACATCCAGCACCAGCGCCTCAAGCCCTGCGGCGAGTTTCTTCGACAGGATCGAGGCGGTGATCAGGTCGACCGACTCGACCGTGCCCGTCACGTCGCGCACCGCATACAGACGACGGTCGGCAGGGGCGATGTCGGCGCTGGCACCCACGATGGCGCAGCCCACGTCGCGGGTGATGCGGCGCAGCGCTTCGACCGGCTGGTCGACCCGGTAGCCGGGGATCGCCTCGAGCTTGTCGAGCGTGCCGCCAGTATGACCAAGCCCCCGCCCCGAGATCATCGGCACATAGGCCCCGCAGGCGGCCAACGCCGGGGCGAGAAGCAGTGACGTGCTGTCCCCGATCCCGCCGGTCGAATGTTTGTCGATGACCGGACCCGGCATGTCCCAGTCCAGCACCTGCCCGCTGTCGCGCATCGCCAGCGTCAGGCCGACCCGGTCGGTGGGCGAAAGGCCGTTCAGCAGGACCGCCATGGCAAAGGCTCCGGCCTGCGCGTCGGTCACGCCGCCGTCGGCAAGGCCGTTCGCGAACCACCGTGCGGCCTCGGCCGGCAGGCCGCGCCCGTCCCTGACCCCCGCGATGACCGACCGCGCGTCCATCAGGCGCGACCCATGTGGGCGGCGCTGAAACTGCCGGGCAAAAGCGCGCCGATGGTGGTCGCTTGCGTCAACCCGTCGGTGGTGGCGAGTGTCACCGGCACCTCTGGGCCGCCGAACTCCGCAAGCTTCTGGCGGCAGCCGCCGCAGGGTGGCACCGGGGCGGGGCTGTCGGCGATGACCGCGACCGCAGAAAGAAGGGTTTCACCGGCGGCGACCATGGCGGCGATGGCGCCCGCCTCGGCGCAGGTGCCCTGAGGATAGGCGACATTCTCGACATTGCAGCCGACGTAAACCCGGCCCGACGCGGCCCGCACCGCCGCACCGACCTTGAAGCGGGAATAGGGCGCGTGGGCATTTTCGCGCACCGCGCGGGCCGCGGCGATCAGTTCTGCTTCCGGCATGGCATGTCCTTTGACCGTTCGGACAAGTATTGCGCTGATCAGAAGGGCCTACAACAGGAAAGCCGGGGCTTTGCTCGTCGCTGTCTGTGGATTGTCGGACGGCGGCGGCCCCAAGGGACGCCCCGCGCAGGGGTATCTGGACCAGAATGATAAGGATCAGGCAGGGGCCGTGGCGAACGCACCGGGAAGCGAGACTTCGAGGAGTTCGAAATCGTCCGAAGGGTCGGCCCAGCAGGTAACCATGCCGGGCGGGGTGACGAAGGCGTCGCCGCGCGACAGCCGGTAGGGTTCCTTGCCCTCCCCCGCAAGCGTCATCTGGCCGCCCATGACGAAGCCGAACAGAATGTCGCTGTCATGGCGGGTGGCGACCGGCGCCCCCTCGCCCCGGCGCACGACCTGCACGCCGGCGACGCCTCTGGTGTTGGCGTTGATCGTCGTGTCGCGACAGATGTAGCCGGGCAGGCGGAAGGGTTGCCAGGCCGCGCCCCTGGCCAGATTGTGGACGAAACGCTGGCCGTCCCATTCGCGGTCGGGGCGCAGGTCGGGGGTGGGCAGGCCCATCTCGTGGTCGATCTCGGTCACATGGTCGGCGGGGACGCCAATCTCGATCACCTCGATGTCATTGCCCGCCTCGAGCACCCGGTGGCGGATGCGGGGCGGCTGGATGAAACAATCCCCCGCCGTCAGGCGACGCACGCCGCCCTGATCCTCGTAAAGCACGTCGACCCAGCCGGAGATGCAGAAGATCAGCTGAAAGCCCACTTTGTGAAAATGCACCATGTCCGGCACCTTGCCGTCCGGCACGCGGATATGGCTGGCGATGATCGCGCCGCCGAGGCGCGAGGGCACGAGGTCGCGGTAGGCCATGCCGGCGCGACCGATCACCCAGGGGGCCTGATCGGCCAGGCGGCGCACGACAAAGGCATGCTGGGTGGCGGGCAGGACCAGGGGCGGGTTCAGCTCGTCGATCGTCACGCGGGTGCCGCCGGGGGCGGTCAGGTCGCGCTTTCCGCCGGCGAACCTGCCGGGCGCGTCGGTCAGGATGCGCAGGTGGCCACAGGGCGTGCCCGCCGACTGATCCAGACGCACCCTGAGCCCGTGGCCGGAAAGGACCGCGACCGCGGGGTTGTCGGCGGGATAGATCATGTCCATCCGCATTCCCAGCAGCTTGGTGAAGAAGGGCAGATCCTTGCGCAGATCAGTGGTGGCCAGAAGCACTTCGGCACGGATTTCGGTCATTCTTCTCTCACTCCCCTCGGGCTACGGTCCCGCCCCATTCTTCAAGCTTGAAGCATCATTTCAAGGATTTTATTGTATGTGTTTTGTATCTGACATGTTATTGGCGGAATTGCAGGGGCGGCACTTTAGTTTACCATTAAACTATTATCGGGAGGGCGGGGATGGAAGAGATCCGGCAGGACAGCGCGCGACAGGCGGCGCTTGACTATCACGAATTCCCGCGTCCCGGAAAACTGGAAATCCGCGCCACCAAACCGCTGGCCAACGGCCGTGACCTGAGCCGTGCCTATTCGCCGGGCGTCGCCGAGGCCTGCCTGGAAATCAAGGCCGATCCGGCCACCGCCAGCCGCTATACCGCGCGCGGCAATCTGGTGGCGGTGGTGACGAACGGCACGGCGGTGCTGGGGCTGGGCAACATCGGCGCGCTGGCATCGAAGCCGGTGATGGAGGGCAAGGCGGTTCTTTTCAAGAAATTCGCCAACATCGACTGTTTCGACATCGAACTGAACGAGCCCGACCCGGTGAAGCTGGCGGAGATCGTCTGCGCACTGGAACCCACATTCGGCGCGATCAACCTGGAGGACATCAAGGCCCCCGACTGCTTCATCGTCGAGGAACTGTGCCGCGCGCGCATGAACATCCCGGTCTTTCATGACGACCAGCATGGCACGGCCATCGTCGTCGGCGCGGCGGCCGCCAATGCGCTGCATGTGACCGGCAAGGCGTTCAGCGCGATCAAGGTCGTGTCGACCGGCGGCGGTGCGGCGGGCATTGCCTGCCTGAACATGCTCTTGAAGCTGGGCGTGAAGCGCGAAAATGTCTGGCTTTGCGATCTGGAGGGGCTGGTCTATCGCGGCCGCGCCGCACAGATGACCCCGCAGAAGGCCGACTATGCACAGGGCGACCGGCCGGCAACACTGGCTGACGTGATCGAAGGGGCGGATCTTTTCCTCGGCCTGTCCGGCCCCGGCGTTCTCACGCCCGGCATGGTGGCGAAGATGGCCCCCCGCCCGATCGTCTTTGCGCTGGCCAATCCGACGCCCGAGATCCTGCCCGATCAGGTGCGCGCGGTGGCGCCCGACGCGATCATCGCCACGGGGCGCAGCGATTTCCCCAATCAGGTCAACAACGTCCTGTGTTTCCCCTTCATCTTCCGGGGCGCGCTTGACGTGGGCGCAACCACGATCAACGCCGCGATGGAACTGGCCTGCATCGAGGGGATCGCGGCGCTGGCCCGCGCCACCACCAGCGCCGAGGCGGCTGCGGCCTATCGCGGCGAGAAGCTGACCTTCGGCGCGGATTATCTGATCCCCAAACCCTTCGATCCGCGCCTGATCGGCGTCGTCGCCAGCGCGGTGGCGCGGGCGGCGATGGAGACCGGCGTTGCGACCCGGCCCATCTCCGATCTGGAGGCCTACCGCGAAAAGCTGAACGGCTCGGTCTATAAATCCGCGCTGATCATGCGCCCGGTGTTCGAGGCGGCGCGCACCGCCAGCCGCCGTATCGTCTTTGCCGAGGGTGAGGATGAGCGCGTCCTGCGCTGCGCCAACGCGATGCTGGAGGAGATGACCGACAAGCCGATCCTGATCGGCCGCCCGGAAGTGATCGAACGGCGCTGCGAGCGGGCGGGTCTGCCGATCCGGCCGGGCCGCGACTTCGAGATCGTGAACCCCGAAAACGATCCGCGCTACCGCGACTACTGGCAGACCTATCATGCGCTGATGGAACGGCGGGGGGTCACGCCCGACATCGCGCGGGCGGTGATGCGGACGAACACGACCGCCATCGCCGCCGTGGCCGTGCATCGGGGCGAGGCCGACAGCATGATCTGCGGCACCTTCGGCCAGTATCTCTGGCACCTGAACTACGTGAACCAGGTGCTGGGCCGTGGCGGGCTTTGCCCGCAGGGCGCCCTTTCCCTGATGATCCAGGAAGACGGCCCCCTGTTCGTGGCCGATACCCATGTGAATGCCATCCCCACGCCGGAACAGGTGGCCACAACCATCATCGGCGCCGCCCGCCATGCCCGCCGTTTCGGCGTGACGCCGCGCGTCGCGCTTTGCTCTCATTCGAACTTCGGCAATCTGGAGAATGATTCCGGCCGCCGGATGCGCGCAGCGATGGAGATACTTGAGGCCCGCGGCGTCGATTTCGCCTATGAGGGCGAAATGTCGGCAGATGCCGCACTCGACCCCGAACTGCGCGCCCGCATCTTCCCGAATGCACGCTTTGAGGAGGCGGCGAACATCCTCGTCTTCGCCTATACCGATGCGGCCAACACCGCGCGCAACATCCTGAAGATGAAGGCGGGGGGTCTTGAGGTCGGGCCGATCCTGATGGGAATGGCCAACCGCGCCCATGTCTGCACCCCGTCGATCACCGCGCGGGGACTTTTGAACATGTCGGCCATCGCCGGAACGCCGGTCACGCACTACAGCTGAGAATCACTTTGCCATCGGCGCCGGGGAAACTTTGCAAAGTCGCCCCGGCCGAACCTGTCGACCGCGCAGAACTGGACTCTTTGCAATAATCTGCTTTCCAGAGCGCGTCGTTTTTTGCAAGTTCTCAGTATGCAACGGCATACTGTGACCGCCAACCACATTGATCGCGCCCCGCCCCCTGCCCTATGGTCGCGCCAGCTTTGGAGGAGGCTCAGATGGCGGCGGGCAATTACCGGAAAACCTACGACAGCTGGCGGGCGAATCCCGAAGAATTCTGGCTGGAGGCCGCCAACGGGGTCGACTGGGTTTCGCCTCCGACCCACGCGCTGAACGACAGCCGGGCACCGCTTTACGAATGGTTCACCGACGCCGAGGTGAACACCTGCTGGAACGCCGTCGACCGCCATGTGGAGGCCGGACGCGGCGATCAGGTGGCGATCATCCACGACAGCCCGATGACCGGCACGGTGCGCCAGATCACCTATCGTGAATTGCGCGCCCGCGTGGCGCTTCTGGCGGGTGCCCTGCGCGCCAGGGGCGTGCAGAAGGGCGACCGGGTGATCATCTACATGCCGATGGTGCCCGAGGCGCTGGAAGCGATGCTGGCCTGCGCCCGACTTGGCGCCATCCATTCGGTCGTGTTCGGGGGGTTTGCCGCCAACGAACTCGCCGTCCGCATCGACGACTGCCAGCCGCGCGCGATCATCGCCGCCTCCTGCGGGCTGGAGCCGGGGCGTGTCGTGCATTACAAGCCGCTCGTCGACGCCGCCATCGACATGGCCGACCACAAGCCCGACTTCTGCGTGATCCTTCAGCGCGAACAGGAAGTTGCCAAACTGACCGAGGGGCGCGACGTCGCCTGGCACTCGTTTCAATGCGGGGTGGAACCGGCGGAATGCGTGCCGGTCGCGGGCAATCATCCGGCCTATATCCTCTACACCTCCGGCACCACCGGCGCGCCCAAGGGCGTGGTGCGCCCCACCGCCGGGCATCTGGTCGCGCTGAACTGGACGATGGGCGCGATCTACCGCTGCGGGCCGGGGGATGTGTTCTGGGCCGCGTCCGACGTGGGCTGGGTCGTCGGCCACAGCTACATCTGCTATGCGCCGCTGATCGCGGGCTGCACCACCATCGTCTATGAAGGCAAGCCGGTCGGAACGCCTGACGCGGGCGCCTTCTGGCGGGTGATCCGCGACCATGGGGTCAAGAGCTTCTTCACCGCGCCGACCGCGCTTCGCGCGATCAAACGCGAGGACCCCGAGGGGAAGCTGGTCGGTGACTACGCCATTTCCGGCCTGACCGCGCTCTATCTGGCAGGCGAACGGGCCGACCCCGATTCCGTCCAGTGGGCGCAGCGCCATCTGAAGGTGCCGGTCATCGACCATTGGTGGCAGACCGAAACCGGCTATGCCATCGCCGCCAACCCCATGGGGATCGAGGCCCTGCCGGTCAAGATCGGCTCGCCCTCCGTGCCGATGCCGGGGTTCGACGTGCAGGTGCTGGATGAGGGCGGCCATCCGGTTGCGCCCGGCACGTTGGGCGCGATTGCCGTGCGACTGCCGCTGCCGCCCGGCACCTTGCCGACGCTCTGGCATGCCGAGGAGCGGTTCCGCAAAAGTTATCTGACCCATTTCCCCGGCTATTACGAGACCGGCGACGCGGGTTACATCGACGAGGACGGATATCTCTACATCATGGCGCGCACCGATGACGTGATCAATGTCGCCGGCCACCGCCTGTCCACCGGCGCGATGGAGGAGGTGCTGACCAGCCACCCAGACGTGGCCGAATGTGCGGTGATCGGCGTCGCGGACGAGTTGAAGGGCCAGGCGCCACTCGGTTTTTTGTGCCTGAACAAGGGCACGACGCGCGCCCATGCGGAGATCGTGAAGGACTGCGTGCAGCTTGTCCGCCAGAAGATCGGGCCAGTCGCGGCCTTCAAGACCGCCTGCGTGGTCGACCGGCTGCCCAAGACCCGGTCGGGCAAGATCCTGCGCGGCACGATGGTCAAGATCGCCGATGGTCAGGACTTCAAGATGCCCGCGACGATTGACGATCCGGCGATCCTTGGCGAGATTGCCGCCGCCTTGAAACAATTAGGGTATCCGGCCGGGTGATTGTTGCGGCAAGACGCGGATTCCCGCGCCATGCAGCGCCAGGTTGCCAACGGAAGTACATGGCGTTTCAGACAAGTTGGCGGAATGCAAATCGTCACGTATTCATAGTGCATTCTGCAACCGCAACTTGAAATTGGTCATGTATATTTCCGGTACGTCAGACCGAACGGCGGGATGATGATCCTTGTTCCCGCCTTCCCTCTCAGGCCCATCGCCAAAAGTCGGGCGCAGCGCGCGCGGCTTGTCCGACCGTGGTCGGCGGTGGCTGCCAAGACACCGTCAGGTCTACGTCAATGACCGGGCACCATGATCTTGCACCCGGCGCGCCCCTGGTCCCGCCGGGATTCGCGGGCAGTTCGGCGATCATGCGGGGTGTCCATGACCGCATCCGGCTGGCCGCCGGATCCAGGGCACCAGTGTTCGTCACCGGGCAATGCGGGTCAGGAAAGGAACTGTGCGCCAGGGCCATCCATAAGCTTTCTGACCGTGCCGGCGGGGCGTTCGTCACCCTGAACTGCGCCGGAATCGCACCCGAATTGATCATGTCCGAACTGTTCGGACAGATGGGTGGGGCGATCACGCGCGCGGATGGCGGCACCTTGTTTCTGGACGAGATCGGTGCCTTGAGCCCGAGGCTGCAGGCAATGCTCCTGCAGGTTCTGCAAACCGCGGCCATCCAGCCCGCGGGGGCCGACCGGCCGCAACCCGTCGACGTGCGGATCATCTCGGCGGCCAAACAGGACCTGCTGGAGGCGGTGCAGGAAGGCCAGTTCCGCGACGACCTCTATTACCGGCTGCATGTCATTCCGATCCACATGCCGCCCCTTTCGGACCGCGGGCAGGACGTGGTCGAGATTGCCGAGGCGGCGCTGCCCCGGATCGCGGCCGAAGAGGGCAGGCGGTTCAGGGGACTGGACGCCACCGCGCGCGCGCTTCTGCCCGCGTTGCCCTGGCCGGGCAATGTGCGGCAGCTTCTGAACATGTTGCGACACATCGTGGTGATGAATGACGCGGATCTGATCACCGCCACCATGTTTCCGGCTCAACCGCATGGCGCCGAGGTCGAGGCCCTCCCAAAGACAGTCGACGACTCCGCTACCCTGCCGACCCTGCTGGGCAGGAGCCTGGCCCAGATCGAGCGTCTGGTGATCGAGGCGACCATCATCCATGAAAAAGGCTCGATCACCCGTGCAGCACGGGTTCTGGAGGTTGCGCCGTCGACCATCTACCGCAAGATGGAGAGCTGGGGGGTGGAGAGCAAGCGGATCAGGTGAACTGCTCGCGCGTCAGCCGTTCCTCCAGCCCGTGACCGGGATCGAAGAGGATGCGGTGGCGGATCGCGGGTTCCGGCCTTATCTCCACCGACAGAACCTCGCGCACCGAGGACCGGCTGTCGGCGTCGGCCATGACCGGGCGCTTGTCCGGCTCCAACACGTCAAAGCGCACCACCGCCGCCTTGGGCAGGATCGCACCGCGCCAGCGCCGGGGCCGGAAGGCGGCCATCGCGGTCAGTGCCAGCACGTCCGATCCGATCGGCAGGATCGGGCCGTGGGCGGAATAATTGTAGGCGGTCGATCCCGCCGGCGTCGACAGAAGCGCCCCGTCGCAGACCAGTTCTTCCATCCGCACCCGGCCATCGATGGAGATGCGCAGCTTGGCAGCCTGCGGACCGGCGCGCAGAAGGGCGACCTCGTTGATCGCGAGCGCCTCTTCCACCTGCCCGCCGGTGCTTTCGGCCCGCATCACCAAGGGGTTGATCACGGTTTCTTCCGCCGCGCGCAGGCGGTCGAACAGTTCACCCTCCTCATATTCGTTCATCAAAAAGCCGATGGTGCCGCAATTCATGCCATAGACGGCAATGTCGCGCCGTTCCATCGCATGCAGGGTCTGCAGCATGAACCCGTCGCCCCCCAGGGCCACGATCACTTCGGCCTCCGCCTCGGGCGCGGAGCCATAACGGGCGATCAGCCGCGTGAGCGCGCCTTGCGCGGCCTCCGCCTCGCTTGCCAGAAACGTGATGCGCTGCGATCTTGCCACGGCGGACCCTTGTGTTTTCTTCTGGCGCATTGATCACCGATGGCGCGGGCGATGCAAGCCCAACCGACGCAAGCAACCCGTGACGCAGATGGCCCGTCGTCAGGGTCTTCAGGCCCCTTCGCCCACCCCTGCCGCGCCTGCTTTCCAGTCCGACCGCCCAGCCTTCGCGGCCGACGGGCGGGCGCTGCTCGCCCTGCCACCGCCTGACGAGGGGCACGTGGCTGCATCGCCGGCGGTGGCGCGCGGCCTTCAGCGCTTCCAGGGAAAGGCGCGCCTCGAACGCCCTGTCGCGGTTCCCGCGTTTCGACATGTCCAGATCGCCGCGTTCTTGGCGACCAGCACCTGTCCATGATGTCGGAGAGTTGCTTGCGGCTCTGCGCATTCAACCGCTCCACGCGCCGCTGGTTGTCCTCGCGGCGCCAGCGCGCCTGCCGCTCCTGCCGCTCCCTTTCTGCCAGACCGGATCCGATTCACTCCGATCCGGCCAGTTCCCGGCGGGGGCAGCAGCACGTAAGGTCCGCAGGTGTTTGGCAACTGGGGGCCGAGTACGGACGGCAACGGCACCGAACCGGCTTCCAGGCGTCAACGCACCTTCGACAGCGACCGGCCGGGGCCGAACCAGTAGCCGACCGCCTCGCCCGCACCCCAGGACAGGCAGAACGGCACGAGGAGCGGCAGTGCACGGACAAGCTCGCGCCGGTAGCGGTTCTTGGCATGGATGCGGCGGATGGTCCGCAGGAACATCAGCGGCGGCAACGCGACGAGTGCCGCGGCGCCGAGGGCGAGGCGCCGCGACAAGGGCATCCCCCGCGCCCGCGCGCCGGCGTAGCTGCGCGAATAGAGATAACGCTGCGACATGTAGAGACCGAAGCTGTAGTGCATCTTGTGGCCGACGACGATGTCGGGCCGCATCATCAGCGTGCCGCCTGCCGCGCGGATCGCGTCGTGCAGGCGGTTCTCCCACCCGCCCTGGTCCAGCACCGCGTCGTGACGGCGAAGGATGTCGGTCCGGTAGACGACGTTGTTGCCGGGCAGCCAGTCCGACGGGCCAGCCGGCAGCGGCGGCAGGGTGGCGCTGTATTCGCAAAGGAAGGCCGACCAGTCGATCCAGCTTCCGGTCGCGGCGTTGTCCACCGCGCCGCCCACCACTTCGTGGCCCTGGTCGAGCGCATCGAGCATCGCCCGCGCCCAGCCCGGCGGCACGATGACATGATCCTCGATCACGGCCACGGCGGGCGCGGTGGCCCGACGGATCCCGGCCGCGCGCATCGCCGGGATACCGGTTCCGGCCCCGGCGGCGAGGACAGTGACGCCCGGATGCTCGCGCCGGACAAAATGGCGGACATGCTCGCCGAGCCGGTCGATGACGATGATCTCCAGCCGCGCGCCCTGGCCGGTTTCCAGCGCGCGGAGGCAGCCGTCGAGGTCGTCGTAGCTGTTGACGGATGGCACGATGACCGAAAGTTGCGGCGCATCGCTGACCGCGCCTTGGCCGCTGCCGGTCTTTCTGGCGGGCGCTGTCATATCCCCGGCCTCGCGTTTCGCGTCCAGGGTCGCGCCGCGAGCAGCATGGCGGCGACGAGCGGGATCAGGAAGATCACCCGCGCGCCGTAGCGGTTCGCCGGCTCGCTGATGGCACCGCAGACGAAGGCGTTGGCCAGCAAGCCGAGCAGGAGGAGCGCGATGAAGGCCCGGACCGGGCGCGTCAGCCGGCTTTGCGGCAGGACCAGAAATCCGATGAGGACCAGGCCCGCGGCGGCGTAATAGATGTTCTGCGCAAAGGTCAGGGGCCCGATCCAGCCGCGGTCGCGGTCCAGCCCGTTGGCCAGTTCCGCGGGAAAGCCGCGGTAGATCACGCTGGCACTGTCGAAAGTCTGCCGGTCGGCGATGGTCATGTCGATGCTGACGAGGCCGAGCTGACGCAGGGTGTTGCGCAGGGCCATCCAGATCACGGAACCCGGCCGGCTGAGAAGGACGGCGGCGAGGAACGCGCCTTGCTGCTGGGAAATCTCTCGCTTCTGGTCGGGCGGCAGCAGGGCGAAGGAGCCGGTATCTTCCTCTCTCGAAAACAGGATGTGGCTCGGCGCAAGCTGCTCTGGCCGGACCAGCATCGCGTTCAGGGCGCAGATCGCGCGGCCCGCCGAGGGGCAGTTGGCGTCGAGATAGTCCTTGCCCGGACCATCCGCGATCAGGCGCGCGGTGAAGAAGGGCTGATAGACGACCACGTTATTCGTCACCTTCTCGACGGCGACGGTGAAGGCCGCCCGTTCGGCCAGCCCGCCCGCCGCGACCAGCAGCACCAGCAGCCCCGACCGCCAGGCACCGGGAAGGCGGAAGGCCAGCGGCACCAGAAACGCCACCGGCACCATCGCAAGCGCGATGGCCAGGTGCGACGGATGGGTGACGACGGCGCCGAGCGCAAGCACGGCGAAGGCAAGTATCTGCAGACGGCCGAGCCGGTGCGACCAGGCCGCAAGTGCGGCGATCGCGACGAGCAGGATCGGCGCGAAGATGTCCGGCATCAGGTAGGCGGTGTAGAACGTCAAAGATCCAAGCGCCGCAGCGCATGTCGCGAGTGCGGTCAGCCGGGCGGCGGACCCGGTCCAGCCGACCTGCCGCGCCAGCGCGGCAGCGACGAGATGGATGGTGAGGACGATGAGCGCGGACTGGACAACGACCGGCGACCACAGGCCGGCCAGGCGGACCAGACCAGCCAGCAGCAGGGCATAGACCGGCGATCTGCTGCCAACCACGGTCCCGTCGTCAGGCGCCGCCACGGCCCTTGCCACGGTGCCGTCGCCCCCCGTATCGGGGGCGGGCAGCCCCAGGAGTTCCAGCATCTTGTCGCCGTGCACCAGATAGCCGGCCGTGTCGTAATAGAAGAGCGGGCCGCCATTGAGGATTGCGGCGCCGAGCGCGACCACCAGCGCCAGGGCGATCCATGCGAGATCCTCGCGCCACGTTTGAGAGCCGGGAGCGATCACGATTGCCAAGCCCTTCCTTCCTCATGCCCGCGGCGCACGCCGCCCGAAGCGGGCTGCTGCAAGGAACGGCGAATTTGTCGCATCAATCATGCTCCCGCAATGGCGTTGCCGGATGAAATTCCGGGCCGTTTTGACAGCTGTGACCTGCCCATGAGCGCAGGGAAAATTCGGTGCCGCGCTCTCACCTAACCCGGTTCGGTCAGGAAGAGAAAGAGTTTGGATGAGTCGCCGCTTCTTGTTCTCGTCGGGACGACAATAGTGGGAAAGAACCGGGATCTGTTCGCCGGCGCAGGGGGGGGACGTAGCGCCGGCAACGGTCGTCGGCTCCGCCGCACAGCCGCCGGCGCAGCGCGCCCAGCCAAGCGAAACTTCGCGCGCCTCCGGTCATCCGTTTCGATTCTCGAGATTTTTTCCCAATCTCGCCACAGTTCTCTATTACTGATGCCACTCTGCGGACAATGCTGCTGTTTGGCCAGTTTGTGCGCGCCAAGCAAGAGGACAGAATTATTTGACTGGATATTGTGCTCCCATATACCTTTCACGAAACGGCGTAGGCGGGGGTGCAGGCTGCCCTGTCGCTCTTTCGCGATCCCGCAGCCGAGGCCTTCTGGTTTGTCAATGAACGCGCCAAGCACCGAAACGATTCGCGTCGCAATTGCCGGGGCGGGCCTGATGGGCAGGTGGCACGCCGATGCGGCGCGCCGCGCGGGTGCCCATCTGGTGGCCGTAATCGACCCCGATCTCGACCGGGCCGCGCGCCTCGCCGGCGGCCGGGCGCGCGCGATGGCGGGTCTCGACCAGCTTGCGGACGCGGACCGCCCGGATATCCTGCATGTCTGCACGCCGGCGGGCACCCATGCCGATCTGATTGAAGGTGCCGCGCTGCGGGGGATCCACGTCTTCGCCGAAAAGCCGCTGGCCGAGAATATAGCCGAAACCCGGCGGCTGCTGGCCCTCGCCGACGATGCCGGCATCAGGCTCTGCCCGGTGCATCAATATGCGTTCCAGCGCAGCATCGAGACCGTTCTGCGCGACGGTGGCCGGGCGGGCCGCCCGCATCTGGTCGAGCTTGCGTTCTTTTCCGCCGGGGCGGCCGGACGGGGCGCGGCGGAATTTCCGCGCATCGCCGCCGATATCCTGCCGCATCCCCTGTCCATCCTCCAGCGCCTGTTCGCCGCACCGCTGCCCGGTGCCGCCGCCTGGCGGGTCGCGGTGATCGCGCCGGCAAGCTACGAGATGGCCTGCACGGTGGATGAGACCGCGGTCAGGATCACGATCAGCCTCGCCGCGCGCCCGACCTGCGCGACGCTGACGCTCTGGGGCGATGGTGGCGCCTTCGTCGCCGACCTGTTCCATGACTATGTCATGTTCCGGCCGGGCCACGCCTCGCGCGCGAGCAAGATCACCCGCCCCTTCGGCGACGCGCTGGCGCATCTGCGGCACGCTTCCGCCAACATCGCCGGTCGGGCGATCCGGGGCGAGCACGCCTATCCGGGGCTGCAGGCGCTCTGCCGTCAGGTCTTTGCGACGGTACGGGACGCCGGCGCGGTGCCGATCACGCCGGATCAGGTCGTCGAGGTGGCCGAATTGCGCGATCACTTCCTCGGTGCGGTCACGGGCCGGGGACGGCGGCAATGACCTCAGGCACCCGGACCTTCGCGATCCGCCCCGGCGCAGGCGATCTGACCGTCGCAGTGATCGGCCTCGTCGGCGGCACGGCGACCGACCACTGTGCCGGGATTGTTCGCGGGCCGGACACCGGGTCCGGCGCCACGGTGGCCACGATTCCGCAGGGCAACGCCCGGACGGCCACCATACCGGCGCGCAGGTTCGCGGCGCTGCGGTCGGCGCGGACCGCACTTGTCGCCTTCGTCGAGGACACGACGCTGCCGCAGGCCGGCTGGGCGGAGGCGCTGCTCGAGGGCTTCGCCGATCCGGCGGTTGTCGGCGTCTGGGGGCCGATCGCGGTCTCCCCGGCGCTCGGCGCGCGCTACCGGGCCCTTGGCCGCCTGGAATACGGTCGCTTCGACGGCACGGGGCCGGTGCCCGCCGCGCCGCCAGGCAACTCCATGGCCTTCCGCCGCGACGCGCTGCTCGGCTGTCTGACGGCGGCGGACGACGGCATAACCGAAGCCGTGGTGGCGGAGCGACTGACCCGGGCAGGTGGCAGGATCGCCTTTCTGCCGGGCGCCCGCGCGGACTATGCGGTCGCGGATCGCCACGGCGCGCGGCTGGCGACGCGGTTCAGCCACGGGCGGCTCTATGCCGGCACCCGCCATGCGCCGGCCGACCTGGCCGGGCGCGCCGCCGGCGCGGCCAAGGCGCTGCTGGTGCCGGCGGTGCTGACGCTGCGCGGGCTGCGGCGCGCGATGGTGGCGGGTCCGGCCCGGCAATGGCTGGCCGAGGCGCCGTGGATCGCGGCCATGGCGCTTGCCTGTGGGGCGGGCGAACTGGTGGGATATGTCTTCGGCAAGGGACAAAGCGACAGGGAATGGCGGTGATGCGGATCGGTATCGACGGCACCACATGGCACAACAACCGGGGGTTCGGGCGTTTCACCCGGGAACTGCTCGGTGCGATGTTCGCCGCCGACAAGGTCAACGACTACATTCTGTTCACCGATGATCCCGACCCCGGCGGGGCCCTTGGTCCACGCGTCGAGCGGGTTCAGGTGCCGACCCGCCGCCGGGTGATCGAGGCGGCCACTGCCCGCGACAACCGCGGGATCGGCGACATGCTGGCGTTCCGCGCCGCGACGGCGAAGGCGAAGCTCGACGTGCTCTATTATCCGGCGGTCTATTCCTGGTTCCCGCCGCCGCGCGGGCCGGCAACGGTCGTCACCTTCCACGATGCGATTGCCGAGCACTTTCCCGACCTGGTCTTCCCCTACCGTCGACAGCGGCTGGCCTGGACCGCGAAGTGCTGGCTTGCCAAGAAGACCGCGCAGCGGGTGATGACGGTTTCGCAGACCGCCAGGGCAGAGATCGTCCAATACCTGAGGATCCCGGCCGACCGGATCGACGTCATCTGCGAAGGCGCGGCCCCGGCCTACCGCCCGGTCGCCGATCCCGGTGAACGGGCCAGGGCGCGGGCCGCGAACGGCCTGCCCGAGCGGGCGCGGCTTCTGATGTATGTCGGCGGCTTCGCCCCCCACAAGAACCTTGAACGGCTGTTCGATGCCTTCGACGCGGCGCTTGCGCATGACGACATGGACGATGTGGTTCTGGTGATGACCGGCGATCCGAAAGGCGGGGGCTTCCATTCGACGCAGGAGCGGCTGCTCGCCCGGCTGTCCGCCTCGCCGCGACTGGAACGGCATGTGCGCTTTCCCGGCTATGTGTCCGACCGCGATCTCGCGGCGCTGCACAGCGAGGCGCTCGCCCTCGTCCTGCCGTCGCTGTCGGAGGGGTTCGGCCTGCCCGCGCTGGAAGCCATGTCCTGCGGGGCGGCGGTGCTGGGCGCGCGCGGCGGCGCGGTGATGGAGGTGGCGGGCCGCGCGGGTCTCGGCTTCGACCCGCTGAGCGTGCCCGAGATGACCGAGGCGATCCTGCGCATCGCCCGCGACGGCGCGTTCCGCGACGGCCTGCGCGCGCATGCGCTGGCCGAGACGGCGCGCAACACCTGGCCCGAGGCCGCCCGGTTGACGATCGCCGCGCTGACCCGGGCCGGAAGGGAACGCCGATGCGCTTCCTGATGGTCACATCCTTCTACCCGCCCCATTCCTTCGGCGGGGACGCAACCTATGTGCGCCAGCTCTCCCAGGGCCTTGCGGCCCGCGGGCACGAGGTCCGGGTGATCTATTGCTACGACGCCTACCGGATGTCGGGCGGACATGTGCCGCCGGATGCCGCGACGGCCGACGGTCCGGTTTCCGTGCGCCGGCTGGCCAGTCCGTACGGCGGGCTGTCGGCGCTGATCTCGCAGCAGACCGGCCGTCCCGGCCTGAAAGGGGCCGCGCTGGCCGAGGAATTCGCCAAGGGCTGGGATGTCATCCATTTCCACAATGTCTCGCTGATCGGCGGGCCGGCGGTGCTGGCGCAGTGTCGCGCGCCGGTGAAACTGCTGACGGCACATGACCACTGGCTGATCTGCGCGAGCCATATCCTCTGGAAGAACCGGGAAAAGGCCTGCGACGGCCGCACCTGCTTCACCTGCCAGATCCGGTCGCGGCGGCCGCCGCAGCTGTGGCGGATGGGCGGGCTGATGCAGCGGTCACTGGCCCATGTGGACGAGATATTGGCGCCGAGCGCCTATATCCGCGACACGCTCCGCGCCCAGGCCATCGACCGGCCGATCAGTGTGCTGGCGAATTTCGTCCCCGCGAGTTTCGAGAGGCTGGCCGAACCCGTGCCGGGCGGACGGCCACAGTTCCTGTTCGTGGGCCGGGTGACGCGGTCCAAGGGGATCGACGCCCTGGCGCGGCTCTTCCGGCAGCGCCCGGACTATGATCTCCTGATCGCCGGCGATGGCGATCTCCTTGACGCGATGCGCGCGACCTTTGCCGGGCAGCCGAACATCCGCTTTCTTGGCCGCCAGCAACAGGAGGATCTGGCGCGGCTTTACCGTTCGGCCACCGCCGTGATGCTGCCCTCGCTCGCCCCGGAGACCTTCGGCCTGACGACGATCGAGAGCTTTTCGCAGGCAACCCCGGCCATCGTCCGCGATGCCGGCGGCGCGGGCGAGCCGGTCCGCGCCAGCGGTGCGGGATTTGTCTATCGCGAGGATGCCGAATGCCTCGCGGCGATGGACGCGCTGGCCAGTGACGCGACACGGCGCGACGAGATGGGCCGGGCGGCGCGGCGCGCCTATGAGGCGAACTACCGCGAGGAACAGCACATCGCCGACTATCTGGCGCGGATCGCGGCGATCGCCGGCGACGGGGCCCGGAGGCAGGGCGCATGACCACGCCGACGGTGCCCCGGATCAGCGTCGTTGTCGGCGTTCAGAAGGCCGTGGCGAATCTTCCGGCCATTCTCGATGCCCTGCGCCCGGGCCTCGCAAACGGCGACGCCGAGGTCTTGCTCTGCCACCCGGCGGAGGAACGGCTGGGGCCGGACCTGGCCGCGGTTCCCGGCCTGCGCGCGGTCGCCGGACGAACCGGGGCGCTGATCCCGGAACTTTGGCGCGACGGCATACGCGCCGCCCGCGCCCCCGCCGTGGCGATCCTCAGCGCCCATTGCGTCCCGGCGCCCGCCTGGCTGGAAACTGCGCTGGCGCTCGATCTCGACGCCCGCGTCGCCTATGGCGGGCTGATCGTCAACGATCCCGGCTCGGACACGGCGGGCGCCGCGATCCACTATCTGCGCTATGCCGCCTTCGCACGGTCCGAGGGCCGCCGCACCGTGACCGAGATCGCGGCCGACAACGCTGTCTACCGGCGGTCGGCAATCCTCGCCTGCCCCGACCTGCTGGATGCCGGCTTCTGGGAACCGGCCTTCCACGCCCGCTTTCGCGCCCGGGGCGAAACCCTCGAGCTGCGCCCCGATCTGGTCGTGACCCATGTCAACCGCTACCGGCCGGGCCAGTTCATGCGCCAGCGCCGCCTGCACGGCCGGAACTTCGGCCTTGCGCGGGCGCGGGCGGCCGCCGGGCCGGGCCGGGCACTGCTGCTGCTGGCCTCGCCCGCCGCCTTCCCGGTCTTCGCGCTGAAGCAGACGCGCGCGATCCTGCGCGACCCGCAACTGCGCCGCGGCTTCCTCGGCGCCGCGCCGTGGTTCTATCTCTTCATGGCGGCCTGGTCCTTCGGCGAGATGCAGGGCTACGCGGCCGGGCTGGGCGCGCGGCGATGAACGCGGCCTATCTCTGCCCCGCCTGCCGCACTGCGACCGTGCCCCATTCGGCGGCGTGGCATTGCCCGGCCTGCGGGCGCGACTTTCCGGTGCTGTTCGGCATCGCCGACTTCCGCCTCGCCCCGGACCCCTACCTGTCGCTTGCCGACGAGCGCGCCAAGGCGGCGCGGCTGCATGCCTTCGCGCGCGGCCATAGTTTCGAGGAGACGCTGGCCGAATACTACCGGATCACCGACGACGTTCCGCCGGACATGGCGCTGCGTTTCGCGGCCTATGTGCGGACGGGCGTGGCGCGCGGCAGGGCGGTGCTGGCCCGGTTCGAACCCGATGGCGGCGCCGTCCTCGATGCGGGCTGCGGCGCGGGCGGGCTCCTGGTGGCGGCCGCGGCCGAGGGACGCCCTGCAACGGGCCTCGACATCGCGCTGCGCTGGCTCGTCATCGCCCAGAAGCAGCTCGAAGAGGCCGGCCTGAGTGCCGAACTGGTCTGCGCCGACATCGCGGCGCCGCCCTTTCCCGATGGCCGGTTCGCGCATATCGTCGCCGCCGATCTTTTCGAGCACCTGCCCGACCAGGCGCGCGCCGCCGCGCGAATTCGGGCGCTGCTGGCCCCCGGCGGGCGGCTCTTTGCGACCGGCGCCAACCGCTTCACGCTGGCCCGCTATCCCCTGGCCGGTCTCTGGGGGGTGGGCTTCCTGCCGCGCGGGCTGCGGCGGCGCTATGTGACCTGGCGGCGCGGCTTCGACACGCTGCGCCATGCCCGTCCGGTCTCCCCGGCCGGTCTTGCCGGCCTTTTGCGCCGGGCGGGGTTTCAGGGCGTCCGCACCGCCCCGGCCGAGCTTCCCGCCGACCGGATCGCCGCGCTCGGCGGTCTTCAAAAGGGCATGGCAACCGCCTACAGCGGACTGCGGTCCCTGCCTCCTGCCCGGACGATGCTGGTCCAGGTCGGACCGGCGTTCGAGATCGAGGCCGAAAACCCGTTGCGCGACGCAAGCAGAGCAAGGAAAGAAATATGATGAGATTCGCAATCGTCGGAGCCGGCGCAATCGCGCAACTGCGGAAGATGGCCATCGGCATGATGCCGGGCGCACGCCTTGCCGGGGTCTTCGACATCGTGCCGGAGCGGGCCGCGGCACTGGCCGGACAGGCCACGGTCTTCGGTTCGGTCGAGGCGCTGGTCGCGTCGGAGGCGGTCGATGCGGTCATCATCTGCACGCCGCCGCATACCCATGCCGACATCGCCATCGCCGCGCTGGAGGCGGGAAAACATGTGATCGTCGAAAAACCGATGGCCAATTCGCTCGAGGCCGGCCGGCGCATGATCGCGGCGGCACGCAAGCATGGCCGGCTGCTGACCGTGGGCTTCAACCACCGCTATTTCCCGGCGATCAAGGATCTCAGCGATGCCGTCACCTCGGGGGCCATCGGGACTTTGACCCATGTCAAGGGCTATGCCGGTCACGCCGGGCTGGCCGAGTTCAAGGCGCCGTGGATGTATGACAAGCAGATCATGGGCGGCGGCGCGCTGATGGACAACGGTATCCACATGATCGACCTCGTGCAGCATGTCATGGGGCCGGTGAGTTCGGTGTTCGGCAGGGTGCTGGACCGGACCTGGCAGATCGACCGGGTCGAGGACAATGGCTATGCGATCCTGACCGGAGCCGACGGCGTGGTCGGCACGCTCGGCGCGAGCTGGACGGAGTGGAAGGGCTATCATTTCTTCGTCGAGGCCTATGGCACGCATGGCATGGCACGGGCCTATTACGCCCCGATGATGTCCACGATCATCACGCTCGACCGCCCCGGCGCAACGCCGCGCAAGAAGCGCAACTTCTACCTGCCGCTGATCTTGCGCGAGAAGTTCCGGGGCTGGCAATCCACCGCCGCCCAGACCCTGGCCGAGGAGATGACCGACTTCATCGCCCTCGCCGGGGGCGGCGACGGCGGCCGCATCGCCCGCGCCGAGGAGGGGTTCCGGGCGATCGAGATCGGCCATGCGGTCTATGCCTCGTCCGAAAGCGGGGCGCCCACGATTCTCGCCGACAGGGTGTAGCGGGATGCCTGTTGCCGTGCCCCCGGCGCTCTCGGTCATTGTCATCGTCCGCGACCCGAACGATTCTCCGGCCGCGGTGCTCGATGCGCTCGACCGGCAGCGCAATGGCGACTCCGTCGAGATCATCGTCGCGGACGGAAGGCCAACGGACCTGTCGGGGCGGGCCGGCGAACCGCTGCCCGGATCGCCGGCGGTGATCCGCGCGCCCGGCCTCAACATGCCGCGGCTGAAGGCGCGCGGCGCCGAGGCGGCGCGCGGCACGGCGCTGGCCTTCCTCGAACCGAAGGGCGTACCGCGCGATGGCTGGCTGGCCGCGGCGCGGCGCGGCCTGGCCGCGGCGCCGGGCGCCGCGCTTGGCGGCGCGGTGTTTCTCGATGCACCGGCGACCCCGGCCAATGCCGCGGCGTTCCTGTTCGAATATTCGGTCTTCTCGCCCGAACAGATGGCCCGGGGCGACACGGTCGATCTGCCGGGCAACAACATGGTGCTGCCGCGCGCCGCGCTGTTTGCCCATTGCGGCGACATCCTGGCCAGCGAGGGCCTGAACAAGCCCTTCTGCCAGCAGCGGCTGGTGGGCGCCGGCATCGCGCTGCGGATGCTGCCCGACATGCAGATCGGCATGAAGACCGCCCACCGCATCGGCCCCCTCCTGCGCAGCCGGATGCGCTATGCCCGCTGCTTCGGCGGGACGCGGATCGCGCTCTGCGCCCCGCCTCGGCGCTGGCGCTACCGGCTGGGTTCGCCCGCCGTGCCGGTCCTGATCCTGGCCAAGCAGGTGCGCGGCATCGTCCGCGCCCGGCGGGTGCCGCGCGACGGCCGGGCGCTGGCGGCCTTCGCGGCCCTCTGCCTGGCCTGGGCCGCGGGTGAAATCCATGGATACTGGCGCGGCGCCGGAACGGCCTGCCGGGATCTCTACTGAAACCGTCGCGCGCACCTGAAGCGGCCCAACAGAGGAACGAGGATGGCGATCAACTGGAAATGCCCGGTCTGCCGCGGCCGATTGACCGAAGAAGCTGACGCAATCATCTGCGCCGCCTGCAACCGCCGCTATCCGATCGTCGCCGAGATCCCCGACTTCCGCGTCGACGCGCCGGCCTGGATCGACTTCGACCGCGACCGCGACCGCGCCCGGATCATCGACGAGATCGCGCGCACGCAGGGGCTCGAGGCGGCCATATTCGACGTCTTCCGCACCTCACGGCAGTTCAGCGAGGCAAAATGCCGCTTCCGCACGCGCCAGGTGCTGGCGGGTGCGGACAAGTACGAAGCCCAGCTTGACGGCTGGATGGCGAAGATCCGGACCGCGCCGATCCTCGAGGTCGGCGTCGGGCCGGGCCAGCTCACCGTGGCGCTGGCCCGCCGCGGAATCGCGCCCCTCGGGATCGACGTCTCGCTCGAATGGCTGACGGTCGCCAAGCACTGGATCCGCCAGCAGGGGGTCGAGCCCATGCTGGCCGGTGCGATGGCCGAACACCTGCCGCTCGGTGACGCTTCGGTGACCTCCTACGTTTCGCTCGACGTGATCGAGCATGTCGGCGACCAGGGCCGCTATGTCGGCGAAATGGCGCGCGTCCTGATGCCGGGCGGCCACTTCGCGCTGGTGACACCGAACCGTTACAGCCTGTCCCCCGAACCGCATGTCGGTGTCTGGGGGGTCGGCTACCTGCCCCGCGCCTGGCAGGACCGCTGGGTGCGCCTGCGCGCCGGCGTATCCTACGACTACAACCGCCTGCTCGGCGTCGGCGAGACCCGGCGGCTGTTCCGCGACAATGGCGGGCTGGTTCCCCGGATCGACTTTCCGCCGATCGCGGAGGCCGAGATCAACCTCTTCCCGCCGCTGAAGGCCGGGCTGGCGCGCGCCTACAACCGGCTGTCGCGGACATGGCTGTTCCGCCGCGCCGCGCCCTATGGCGGGGCCTATTACCGGGTGACCGGACAGAAACCCGCTGCAGCCGGGACGCTGCCGCCGCAGGCGGTCAGGGCGAAATCATGATTGTCGTCGGCCTGATCCAGGTTCTCATCCTTCTGGTCGCGCTCTTGCGCGCCAAGGCGCTCGCGCTGCTGCTCGGCCCCGAGGGGGTCGGCGTGATCGGAACGATCGACCAGCTTGTCGTCACCGTCACCCATATCAGCGCGCTTGGCATTCCCTACACCGCGATGAAGTTCATGTCCGCCGCGCGGGGTGCGGGGGCGGATGTGTTCCGCGACGTTTTCGCCGCCTTCGCGCGCCTGATCCTCTTGCTGGCGCTGGCGGTGCTGCTCCTCGGCGTCGCCGTCGTTCTACTCGCGCCGGGCCTCGCGGGCAGCCTTTCGGCCTATCGCGCTGGCCTGCTGGCCGCTGCCTTCAGCGTGCCGGCGACCCTGGTGACGATCCTGATCGCGCATACGTTCGCAGCGGCGGAACGGCCGGGAGAGGCCGCGATCTACAATCTGGCCTTCGCCGGAACCGTCACCGCCGCCGCCCTGACCGGCGCCGTCAGCGGCGGTATCGCCGGCTTCTACATCGGTGCCGGTGCGGCGGGATTCGCGGTGATTCTGGCAGCGATGCTGCGGCTCAGGGCGTCGCTGGGGCTGACGGTCCTGCGCAAGGGCATCTCCATCCGCCGCGAACTGACGGAGCGGCCGCTGATCCTGCGCACCGCCCTGGCGGCCTATGTGTCGCTGGTTTCCGCCTCGGCGCTCTTGCTGATCGTCCGTTACGTGGTCATCGAAAGCCGCGGCGAGGCCGGAGCCGGATTCCTGCAGGCGGCGCTGGCGGTGGCGCTGAGCGTCGGTTCGATCCTGGCAACGCTGAACTCGCTCTATCTCGCCCCCAGCTTGAACCGGATCGCCCCGCCACAGGAAAAGTTCGACCGGGCGGCCAAATTCTCCAGCCGCATCGTGCTTTACATGGCGCTCGGCGGCATTCCGGTCGCGCTCTTTCCGGGGCTTGCCCTGTCGGTGCTCTACACCACAGCCTTCGTCGGCGCCGGCAGCGCGCTTGTCCTCTGCCTGATCTGGCAATTGCTATTCCAGCTCAACACCACCTATGCGCAACTGCTGATCGGCATCGACCGGCCGCTGACCTCGACCCTGGCAACGCTTCTGTCGCTGCCGGTCGGCGCGGCGGTCGTCTTCCTTCTGGCGGAGCGGTGGGGCGAACTTGCCGCGCCGGTGGCGCTGATCGTCGCCGCGGCCACCGCCGCCGCCCTCATGATCCTGCTTCTGGTGCTGCGGGCCGGGATGCCGGTGCCCTGGGCGGTCCTCGCGCGGTTCGCCTGGGTCGCGGCCGCCATCGCTGGCGCCGCGGAATTTTTCGACCCGACGGTCGTGCTGCCGGACCTGTCGGGCTGGGCGCTGCGGGCGGCCTATGCGCTGATCACGGTCGGCCTTACCTGGCTATCCATGCATCCCTGGGCGGGTCCTGGTCGCCGGCGACCCCACGAATAATGCCGATGGTGCCTGTGCGGCAGCAGGCGCGGTGCGGTCTGGCAGCGGGCCCGATATGGAAGCCCCTGCAAGCGGCTTGAGCGGGTTCGCGCGTGGGACGGGCGGGCCTTGCCCTTGTGGCTGCCGATATTGTCAAGGGCAAAGGCCAGGTCAGGCCTCAGGCATCCGTGTCGCAAGCGCGCCCTTGCGGGCCAGGACGAGACCGGCACCGACGCGATACATCATTCGCCCGCCGCGCGCCTGCACCTTGCGGCAATCGTCCCAGAAGGCCTGCTTCAGCCGCGCAAGCTCGTCCGTTGTCGCCCGCTGCATGAATTTCCGAGACCAGGTCGAAAGGGTCGTCTGAAGGTCCCAGAACTCCTCGATATCCCCGATCGTATATTCGGCGCCGTACCAGTCACTGCGCACGTCGGCGAAACCGGCCCCGCGCATGAGGTCCATGAGCCGGGGGATGGGATCGCGCCGGTCGGCCGACCAGGCGGCGATCATAGTTTCTTCCGTGGTCCGCAGATGTTGCCTGACCAGCCCGTCCAGATGCGCACTCGCGTGCAGCTCGCGCCCGGCTCTTTCGGCAATCACCCGGCGCACCAGAGCGATCGCACGGCCCATGCCAGCCATGGAAAACAGCGATGGGCCGCTGCCGATCGCGACGGCGACGCGCCCGCCCGGAGCCAGAATTCGAAACGCTTCGGCGACCGCCTTCTGAGGGTTCGGAAAATGGCTGAACGCATAGAGCGAAACATACCCGTCGAAACGTCCGTCAGGAAGGTCCAGCGCCTCGGCATCCCCCGCAAGAAACGTCACCTTTTCGGCGACGCCGGCGGAACGCGCACGGTCCCGGGCAATCTCCAGCATACCTTGCGAAAGATCGACGCCGACGATCGTCGTTCCCGTCCCCGATTGACGCGCGATCTCTCTGGAAACGACACCGGTGCCGCACCCCATGTCGATCACTGAAGTCCTGTTCGAAGGATCGATCGCCCGCGCCACGGCCCTGGCAACACGGACCGTATATCTTTCAGCCAGATCGTCGAATGTCCCGGCAACGTGATCGTAGCTCTGCGCGTCGCGCCGCTTGTAATCGGATTCCATAATGAAACGCACCCATCAAAAACATGCGGAATCGTCAAGAACGCCCGGTTATTTGTCAAGATGAATCCATCACCGACCGTCGGGCGTCGACACACTTCCTTTCTCCGCAGGCGACAATGAGGCGGCGCAACCGCGATCTTGCATGGTAGCGCCGTCGAACGGCCGGGCACCGTCGCGCGGCGGGTCCGGTATGTGCCGCCTGCGACCGCTCAGGCGCGCAGCACCCGGCCGATCGTGCGCCGCCAGGCGTGGGTTCGCCGCTCGGTGAGCGAACCGATGGCGAGGATCGCGGCCAGGACCAGACCTTGCAGCGCGGCAGATCGTGCCACGTCCCCCGGCAGGAACTGATAAAACTGCGCCGCGAGGTGCTGGAAGGGCCGGTGCAGCAGATAGATCGAGAATGTGTAGCCCGCGGCCCAGGTGATCGGCCGGCCGCACCGCACCAGAAATGATTCGGGCCCGAACCGCAACTGTCGTGCGGCCACGAAGCCCGACACCACAAGCGCGGCAACGACGTAGTCGGTCACGAATGTCTTCGAATGGTCGAGCACCCCGATGCCCGGCAGCACCTGGCGGGCGTAATAGAACACCCGGCCGGGAATCGTCAGAAGGACGAAGGCCAGAAGCAGCGCCGGCGACAGCCAGAGCATCCAGCGGGCGATCCGGGCGCTGGGATATTCCAGGCCCGGCCTGCGGGCGAGCCAGACCCCGGCCCACCAGCAGGGCAGCAAGAGCAGGATGTTGGGGCCGCCCACCGCGGCGATGACGAGCGTCGCTGCAACCCGTATCCGGCCTGAGAGGAACCGGATGGCAGCGTAAAGCACATAGTAGAAGACTTCATAGTTCAGCGACCAGAACGGGCCGTTCCACGGCACGCCGATGCCCTGGAACCAGTCTTCGGACTGGAAGGTCAGCGTCGCGGCCAGCCGCCACCACTGGCCCCATTTCGCGATGAAGGTCTGCGCCTCGCCCGCGCCCTGCGACCATGCGTATCCCAGCGCGAGCGTGTAGCTGAGGACCATGGCCGGCAGCACGACCGAATAGATGCGCGCCGCGCGGTTGACGAGATAGCGGCGCAGCCCCGCATCCCGGTCGGTCGTGGATTCGATGATGAATCCGGAAAGCACGAAAAAGACGATCACTGCGACAGGGGCAAGTTCCAGAAGCCCCAGGCGCAGGTCGATCAGCCCGGAAACCTGGGCGTGCGCCAGCATGACGATCGTGGCGGCGAGCACGCGCACGAGGTCGAGATAGATCGACAGGCCGGGATCGATTCGCTGACGCATGCTGTCGGCGTTCCTCGGTAGCCTTGCCAAGGTATCGTGCTTCGCCCCGCAGGCAAACCCCCGATTGCGGCGCGGCCGCCGGATCAGACCGCCAGGGCCCGCCGTTCACCCCCGGACTCGGCGGAATCGTAGGCCGCCAGCATCAGCGCCAGCGTGTGGATATTGTCCGCCGCGCCGCAGGGCGGGGTGGCGCCGGTCTCGATCGCCGCGACCATCTGGCCGAGCAGCTTGGCGGTCGAATGCGGGAAGAGGTCCAGCGGATCGGTGGCGAGCTTGCGGCGACGGTCGCCGCGCCAGAGCCAGGCCGAGGCGCTGGGCGCGAGGTCGAGCTGCGCATAGGGCCGCTTCGATCCGCCGCGGATGCCGAGCGCGACCTGCGCCTGGCCGCCAATGCGGGTCTCGACGCAGGCCTCGGTTCCGTCCAGCCGGATGTCGAGATAGCGGTGCGGCCCGCGCGACAGCCGGTCGAGCGTGATGTGCGCCACCCGGTCGCCGGAGAATTCGAGCTGGATCAGGTTCAGATAGTCCGGCCCGTCCGGCCGTCCCGGCTTCGGCATCCGGGCCGAGATCGTCGACGGTTCCTCGCCGAAGAAATACCGGCAGAGGTCGAGCGCGTGGGTGCCGAACTCGAAGCAGGTGCGCTGGTTGCTTTCGCCGCGCCAGCCGCTTTCGGTGTGATCGGTGACGAAGAAGGTCTGGTTGATCGACAGGAAAAGCAGGTCGCCGAAATCCGGTCGGCCGATGGCCGCCCGCGCCGCCTCGTGCACGTTCATGAAACGGAACTCGTTGTTGACCACGACATGCCGGCCGGCCCGCTCTGCGGCCTCGATGACGGCGCGGCCTTCGCCGAGGGTCAGCACGAAGGGCTTTTCGCAGAAGACGTGGGTGCCGGCGTCAAGACATTCGCGGATCAGCCGGTAGTGGCTGTCGGGCGGCGTGACGATGGCGACGATGTCGGGCCTCGACCGCGCCAGCAGCGCCGCAAGGCTGTCGTGGACCGGGAAGGCGAAGCCGGACTTGTCGATGTCGGGGTCCACGCCGCCGACCAGTTCAAGCCGGTCGATCTTGCGGATCGCCGGCAGGTGGATCTTGCGCGCCGCCGCCCCCAGCCCGACCACGCCGATCGTCATCTTCTTCATCTGCGGATTCCGGTCTTGGTGTCTAAAAGGGCTTCAGGGCGCGGCGGCATGACACTGCAGGGACCACGGCAATACAAGCCCCCCGCGCCAGCGCCGGTGCGAATGATCGCGGCCTGTCGCCGCGGCGCTACAGTGGATGTGACCGCCCGTCGTGCGACGGTCTCTGTTCGGCCCCGCACGGCGGCAGGCCGCTAGAGCAGCGCGCGTGCCGTGCGCGCCACGGCGAAGGCGATCATGGCCAGTCCCAGCCATTTGCCCCAACCCATGCCCGCCCAGTAGTGGCCGAGGCGCGACCGTGGCGGGATCGTCTCCGACCGGTGTGACATGAACACCAGCCGTTCGGCATGGATCATCGCGCCGAGCGCGGCCAGCGCCGACAATCCGATACCGAACAGCAGCCACAGGAGCCGCGACGGCAGGCCGGCGAACGTGCCGTAGTGCATGACCCGCATCGCCTCGAAGATCCGCAAGCCCGCCCCCAGTTCCTCGGCGCGGTGGGCGGCGACGATGCCGAGGCCTGCCGGATCGAGATAGACCGAGTTGGCATTGGGCCGCGCCAGCCAGCCGTCGAGGTCGCCGCGCACGACGAGCGGCATGCCGGGCATCGCCGGCAGTTCGACCGTCGTCACCGCCAGCCCCGGAAATATCCCGCCCGCCATGGCCACCGCACGGTCGAGTTCGGCCCCGGAGAAAGCGACCGGCAGCGCCGTCGCAGGGGTCTCGGGCAGCCGGTTGTCGGCATAGAAGGCCGGACCGAGGCCCAGAAGCTCGGCCAGGAACCAAGCCGACGTCACCACCACCGGCACCAGGAATAGGACCGACCACGCCCCGACCAGCCGATGAAGGTCGCTCAGGAAGGCGCGCCGCCGCGCGCCGCGCCGCGGCAGGAGGAACAGCCCGCGATAGAACCTGCGGTAGAGCAGCAGGCTCGTCACCAGGATCGCCGCCAGCGGCAGCGCCATCAGCGCGACGGCAATCTGCACGTAGCGCGACCGCGAGGACAGGCCGCGATGAAACTCGCGCAGGAGCATCCTGACCGAGCTGGCGCGACCGACATCGTTGACCGCCGCGCGGTAGGGATCGACGAGGACCAGCCCGCGCGCGCCGTCTTCGGGATTGAGGATCAGGATCTGGTCGGCGAAACGGGCGCCAGGCATCCGCTGCACCGAGGTCACGTCCCAGCCCGGCCGCGCCGCCCGCGCCGCCTCATAGCTCGACCCCAGCGACAGCTTGCCCTGTTCGGTCGGGACCGCGCGATGCGCCGGATTGACGATCCAGTCGATCTCGGGGCTGAAGACCGAGGCGGTGCCGCTGACGAACAGATAGAGCAGGATGATCGAGAAGAACATGCCGACGAGCGAATGCCATTCGCGCACCGTTCGTGGCAGAGTCGGAAAACGGCGCATCAGCGCGCCGCTTGCGCGAACCGGACCGAGCGCAAACCCACAAGCCACCGGCACCGTGCAGCGGCGCAACGGTCGCAACCAGAGCGCAGCCCCGCAAGAATGTCTCGCAACCTCAAATATGCTGCAACCAAAACGCCCGTCGCTCCGCAAGGCCCTCGCGGTACATCTTGAACCGCACCCTATAGCGTCGCGACCCTACCCGCCGCCGCCGCCAACATCAATCTGAAAGATACCTTGCCGCTTGCGGTGGCGCCGCAAGAATTGGCGGTGACGGTGCAGCCGCCTCACTCCCCCGCGCCCCCTGCCCGGCTCCATCGCCGGAGCGCAGACCGACTGCCTGATCCCCGGCTTGAGGGAGCCATCCTTCGCGAAAATGGCCGGGCATCCGGCGAACACCGCCGCGATTCCAGCCGCACAGCCACCCCGGAAGCCGTTCGCGGCGCGCGAGGTCGGGACGATATCCGCCAAGGCGAGCGATGTCGGGCTCAATTGGGTTCGGACGCCCCAGCGTTTCGCAGCCTGCGTGACATTCATTGCACCTATGTCCATGAAAGCATGAGGGACTCCCATGGCCACATCTTCGTGTCAGAGGCGGTCAATGACCATTCGCCAAACCGGCTCCGGACCGGTCGCGAACCGAAGGATCTCGACGATCATGTCCGTCTCCGCGCCGGCATCGACAAGGTCAAACGGATCATGGCATCGTCATCACCCGGTTCGACGCAGCCAGGACCGAGGAGGCTCCAGAACCGCCGGAGGCGTGACCGTCATCCGTCAACCATCGGCATTTCGGCGAGAAGCCAGTCGCGAAAGGCTCGGATCGCCGGGGCGCCGCGACGGCGTTCGGGATAGACAAGCCAGGTGTCGGCCTCGTCCCGCCAGCAGGTGCCAAAGGGCTGGACCAGTTCGCCGCGCACCAGCATGTCGGCGAAGAACAGGGGGTTGAGCAGGCAGGCCCCCTGCCCGGCCAGCGCCGCCTGCACGGTCAGGATCTGCGCGCCGAGAAAGCTGCGGCCGCCGGGCCGTTCCGGCGGGGGCCGGACACCGGCGGCGGCGAACCAGCCCGCCCAACCTTCATCGGTCGGGTCGATCAGCGGCACGTCGAGCAGGTCCGCCGGATGCTCCGGGCGGCCATGGCGGGCGATGTAGGCGGGCGAGACCATCGGCGCATAGTCGTTGTGCATGAGGAAATGCGACACAAGCCCCGGCCAGACGCCGCGCCCGGTGCGGATCGCCACCGTCGCCTCGCCGGCCTGAAGATCGGCGATACGGTGGTCGATCTCAACCCTGGTCGTGACCGAAGGGTTCGCGATCTGGAACCGGCCGAGGCGCGATGCGAGGAAGAAGGCGCCGAAGGAGGGCAGCACGCTGATCACCAGCGTCTCGTCGCGTTCCTTGCGGGCGTCGGCGAAGGCCTGCCGCAGAATCTCCAGCGCCTCGCCCGCCCGTTCCGCCAGCCGCGCGCCATCATGGGTCAGCGTCACGCCGCGCGCACGGCGGCGGAAAAGCGGCAGGCCGACCCGGTCCTCCAGCACCTTGATCTGATAGCTGACCGCGGCCTGCGTCATCCCCAGTTCATCCGCGGCGCTGGTGAAACTCTGGTGCCGCGCCGCCGCCTCGAAGACGCGGATCGCGGCGAGCGGTGGCAAAGGCAGGGCGGAGGCCAGCGGCTGAGCCATAGAATTACCTTATGTATTTAGTCGGGGTTTCAATTGGTAACTCCGCCCCGTTTGGCCGATGTTCCGGGGCAGGAAATCTTCAAACAGGAGGCTTGCAATGACGACCTCGATCCTGAACGCCGTCACAGTCAAGCCGTTTTTCCGCCTGTTCTCAAGGAAAAAGGCCGTGATCTGCGCGCCCATCACCGACATCAGCCAGATGGATGCGAAAACCCGGCGCGCGATCTCCGATCTGCCGCCCTATCTGCTGAGAGACATTGGCGTGACTGATGTTTGAAGGCGTTCGGGCGGGTGCTGGACAGTGCCCGCCCGACATGGAAAGATCGTCCCATGCCGCACGATCACCACGACCATCCGCACAGCCTTCTGCCGTCCGACCCCGCGCTGCGGGTGAAGGCGCTTGAAACGATTCTGGTGACGAAGGGGCTGGTCGATCCGGCCGCCATCGAGGCGATCCTTGAGACCTACGAGAAGAAGGTCGGCCCGCATCTGGGGGCGGCGGTCGTGGCGCGCGCCTGGGCTGAGCCCGCCTTCCGCGCGCTCCTGCTCCGTGACGCCAACGCGGCGATGGCGGAATTGGGCATATCCGGTCGGCAGGGTGAACATGTGGTGGCAGTCGAGAACACGCCCCAGACGCACAACATGGTCGTCTGCACGCTCTGTTCCTGCTACCCATGGCCGCTTCTGGGCATTCCGCCCGCCTGGTACAAGTCCGATGCCTACCGGGCGCGGGCCGTGCGCGAACCGCGCAAGGTTCTGGCCGATTTCGGCGTGACCCTGCCCGAAGGCCAGACGGTGCGCGTCTGGGATTCGACGGCGGAAGTGCGCTATCTGGTGCTGCCGATGCGCCCCGAGGGGACGGAGGGGTGGAGCGCCGAGCGCCTTCTGCCCTTGGTCACCCGCGACAGCATGATCGGCACCGGCCTGCCGCGGCCCGCCGCATGAGCCGCCCGCATGACATGGGCGGCAGGCAGGGCGACGGGCCGGTGATCCCGACCGCTGACGGGTTTTCGCCCTATGATCAGGCCTGGCACCGGACGGCGCTGGGCCTGACGCTGGCGGCGGGCGGGCTTGGCGCCTGGACGATCGACGAGGCCCGCGCCGCGCGCGAACGGCTGCCCGGCTATGCGTCCTTCAGCTATTACGAAAAGTGGCTGGCGGCGCTGGCAGATCTTCTGGTCGAGAGGGGCCTCGTGTCGCACGAGGAACTGGCGCGCGGTGCTGCCGACAGGGCGCCGCTCGCCGCCCGAGCCTTCACCAGGGACAAGGTCGGCGCGACGCTTGCCCGCGGCACGCCCTACAACCGCCCCGGCCGGCCACCCGCTTTTGCCCCCGGCGCGAAAGTGCGCACCCGCGCCCCGGCGGACAATGCGTTTGTCACGGGCGGCCATATCCGGCTTCCCGCCTATGCGGCGGGCAAGACCGGCCGGGTGATCCTGTCGCATGGCCCCCATGTCTTTCCCGACCGCAATGCGCATGGCCTGGGTGAAGGGGCAGAGCCGCTTTACACGGTCGCCTTCCGCGCCGCCGATCTCTGGCCCGAACCGGAACATCCCGGCGACGAGGTGACGCTCGACCTGTGGGAAAGTTACCTGGGTGCGGCATGACCGACGGCCCCCGCCATTTCGACGACCCCTGGCAGGCGCAGCTTTTCGCGCTGACCGTGGCGCTGTCCGACGCGGGCCATTTCGGCTGGGCCGACTGGACGGCAGCGTTCGGGGCGACGCTGAAGCACCATGGCGCGAGCCGGGAGCTTGACGGCGGCAGCGACTATTTCAACGCCTGGCTCGAGACGCTGGAGGGGCTGCTCAGCCGGACCGGGATGGCGGCCACGGCCGACGTGGCCCGGATGAAAGCGGCGTGGGAGGAGGCTTACGCCACCACCCCGCACGGCCAGCCGGTCAGGCTGAAGAGGCCGGTGACCGGTGGTCCGCCATGACCGCGGCGCGGATGATGCGGGCGATCAGCGCCGCATCGTCGGGGGTAAAGGTCAATGGCAGGCGGATGTCCATCAGGCCAGAAAGCACCCGGTCGGTCTGCGGCAGATTTTGCGGCGGCGCATAACGCCAGCTGTCATGGCGCGAGGTGAAGGCGACGGGTTCGGTCGCGCCGAACCATTTCAGTTCGACCCCGAGCGACAGGCAGCGGGCAATGACGGCCTGCACCCGCGCCGCTTCCCAGTCGGGCAACAGGAACTGGAAGGACGATCCGACGATGATTTCCGCCTCCGGTCGCCGCACCAGCCTGAGACCCGGCGTGCCCCCGAGCCCCGCCTCAAGCGACCGGTAGAGCGCGTTCCAGCGGTCGATCTGCCGGGGCAGGTCCGCGAGTTGCGGACGCAGGATCGCCGCCCGCAGATTGTCCATCCGGCCCGAGACATTGGGCGTGACCCAGCGCGCGGCCTCAAATGCCTCGGGCGGCGGCGCGGCGCGGTGGCGGGAGTAGAGCATGTAGCTGCCCGACAGAAGGATGGCACGGGCCATCAGGTCGGGATCATCGGACACCAGCAGCCCGCCCTCGCCGGAGTTCATGTGCTTGTAGGTCTGGGTGGAGTAACAGCCGATCACGCCGTGCCGCCCGGAGGGCACCCCCCCCCAGCCGCCGCCCATCGTATGGGCGCAATCCTCGATGACCGGCAGACCCGCAGCATCGCAGATCGCCATCAGCCGGTCCATGTCGCAGATGTGGCCGCGCATATGGCTCAGCATCAGCGCCTTGGCCCCCGGCCCGGCCTTCGCCGCCAGATCGTCAAGGTCGATCACCAGATCGTCCGTCACCTCGACAAAGACCGGGACCGCGCCGAGAGCCGCAATGGCACCCGGTACCGGGGCCAGCGTGAAGGCGTTGGTCAGAACCCGGTCGCCGGGGCCGATGCCGAGCGCCCGCAGGGCGCAGCCAAGTGCATAGCCGCCCGAAGCCACCGCCAGGCAATAGCGCGCGCCGGTGAAGGTTGCGAATTCCTCTTCCAGCGCCGCCACCTCGGAGATCTCGTCGCCGAGCGTATTGTAGCGATGGAGCCGTCCGTGCCGCAGAACCGCCGTCGCGGCGGCAATGGCCGCTTCCGGCAAAGGCTCCTGCTGGGTGAAGGGTTTGGTGAACCGCTCCTGCATCAGGTCTTGCCCCCGTCATGCCCCACGACCCACAGGAACAGGCCAAGCGTCAGCAACAGCCCGCCGCCCGCGAAGAAATAGGCCATGTTCGGCGACTGCATCGGCCCGGCAAGGAAATAGCTGAAAACCTGCGAGAAGAACACCGTGCCGACCAGCATGGCGATGTTGGTGATCGCCGAGATGCCGCCCTGAAGCTCGCCTTGGGCATTTTCCGGCACGCGCTGCGACATGAGCGCGGTCAGCATCGGATGGATGAAACCTTCCGGCCCGTGGATGACCATCAGGATCACGATCACGCCGAGACCGCCCGCCAGACCATAGCCGGTAGCCGCGATGGTCGCGGACACCAGCCCGATCAGCACCGTCCGGAACTCGCCGAACATCTTGACGGCGGGGCCGGCGAGCGCGCCCTGGAAGATCGCCATGATCACCCCGAAAACCGCCAGTGTCACCCCGATCATCGATTCCGACCAGCCGAACCTGGCCTTGGCCCAGAAAGGCCAGATCGCCGGATAGACCGAGGTGCAGAAGAAGAAGGCCGCGAGGACCGCGCACATCGGCAGCACGCCGGAATAGGTGCGGAAGACCTTGAAGGCGCCGAACGGATTGGCGCGCCTCCATTCGAAGGAGCGGCGGTTTTCGTCCGCCAGCGTCTCGGGCAGGACGAACAGGCCAAAGAGGAAATTCAGCAGCGATACCGCCGCCGCCACATAGAAAGGCACGCGCGGTCCGTATTCGCCGAGGATGCCGCCGATCGCCGGACCGATGACGAAGCCCAGCCCGAACGCCGCCCCCATCAGGCCGAAGGCCTTGCCGCGGTCCTCCGGCGCGGTGATGTCGGCGATGAAGGCATTGGCGATGACCCAGGACGCGCCGCAGAGGCCGGCGAAGATCCGGCCCACGAACAGCCACAGCACGTTCGGCGCAAGCGCATGGGCCAGAAAGTCGATCCCCAGCCCGAAGACCGCGATCAGCATCAGGGGCCGCCGCCCGTAGCGGTCGGAGAGGTTGCCCATCAGCGGGCCGGACAGGAACTGCGTCAGAGAATAGGCCGCCGCCATCCAGCCGCCGATCCGTGCGGCGGTCGCCAGATCGACATGGCCGACATCCCCGATCAGCGCGGGCAGGACCGGGATGATGATCCCGAACCCCACCATGTCCAGAAAGACGGTGATCAGGACAAAGGCCCGCGCCCGGCCAAGGCCAGGGTTCGCGGCGCTGAAACTCTCCGCCATGTGACACCTCCGGCCCGGTTTGTTTCAGCCCAGGAGCCGGTTTGCAAGCGTCGGCAGTTCATCGAAATGGCCGATCAGCGCGTCGGGGGCGAAGCGCGCCACATCGGCGCCCTCCGGCCCGAAGGTCACGAGCGCGACCGGCACGCCCGCCGCGCGGGCCGTCCGACAGTCCGTCTCGGTATCACCGATCAGAAGGGACTGCGCGACCTGCCCGCCCGCCCGCTCGACGCTGAGCCGGTAGGGGGCGGGATCGGGCTTGCGCACCGGCAAAGTGTCTGCGCCGACGAGCGAGGCGAAAAGACCCCGCACGCCCAGCCGGGTCAGCAAGATGTCGGCCAGCCATTCGGGTTTGTTGGTGCAGACGCCGGTTCGGATGTTGGCGGCGCGCAAGGCCTCGACGGCGACAATCGCGCCGGGATAGAGCCGGGTCTCGCGGTCGATGGCGCCTTCATAGGCCTGAAGCAGCACCGGATAATTCGCATCCACCAGCGCTTCATCGGGCTGGCCCAGCCGTTCCAGCCCCAGTCGCAGCATCGCCCGACCGCCACGTCCCGCAGTGATTGCATCCCGCGCCGGATCGAGCAGATCGCCTGCCCCCATCAAGCGAAAACAATGGTTTGCCGCCGCGATCAGGTCGGCCGAAGTGTCCGCCAGCGTTCCGTCCAGATCGAAGATGACCGTGCGCACAATGCCCCTGCCCGGGCCGGATTGGCCCCGCTGTAACCTGCCGAAAAGCTTCGTGATCCCATTTCGCTTGCGACAATCCGGGCCATCGGTAAAACGGGCGCGACCAGAAGGAAAGGCCGTTCATGCCCGTTGCACTCCTCATTCTTGCCGCCGGCCAGGGCACGCGGATGAACTCTGACCTGCCGAAAGTGCTGCACAAGGTGGCAGGGGCACCGCTGCTGTGGCATGCGATGCGCTCCGGCGCGGCGCTGGAGCCGGAACGGACCGTGGTGGTTGCGGGCCATGGCGCCGATCAGGTGGCGAAGGCCGCGCGGGACTGGGACGAGCACGCCGAAGTCGTCCTTCAGGCCGAACAGAAGGGCACGGGTCATGCCGTGGCGCAGGCCCTGCCCGCGCTTGCGGGCTTTCCGGGCAAGGTGATCGTGCTTTACGGCGACACGCCCTTCATCCGCCCCGAGACGCTGGAGGCCATGGTCGTCAATCCGGCCGACGTGGTGATCCTCGGCTTCGCCTCGCGCCCCGACACGCGGTATGGCCGTCTGGTCGTGCGCGAGGGCGGCCTGCTGGACCGGATTGTCGAGTTCAAGGACGCGAGTGCGGACGAACGCGCGATCACCCTGATGAACTCCGGCGTCCTGTGCGCCGATGCGGGCCTGCTGGGCGAACTGGTGGCGGGGCTGACCAATGACAATGCGGCCGGCGAATATTACCTGACCGACGTGGTGGCCGCCGCCGTGGCACGGGGCCTGGGCGCGCGGGTCGTGACCTGCCCCGAGGCCGAGACGCTGGGCGTCAACAGCCGCGCCGATCTCGCCGCCGCCGAGGCCGCCTTTCAGGCCGCGGCGAGGGCGGACTGTTTGGACAACGGCGTCACGCTGACCGCGCCGGAGACAGTCTTCTTCGGCTTCGACACCGTGATCGGCCGTGACAGCGTGATCGGCCCGAATGTGATCTTCGGACCGGGCGTCACGGTGGAATCGGAAGCCGAGATCAAGGGTTTCTGTCATCTCGAAGGCTGCCATATCTCGCGCGGGGCCTCCGTCGGCCCCTTCGCACGGCTCCGCCCCGGTGCGGAACTGGCCGAGGATGTGCATGTCGGCAATTTCGTCGAGATCAAGAATGCGATCCTCGATGAAGGGGTCAAGGTCGGGCACCTGACCTATTTGGGCGATGCCCATGTGGGCGAACATGCCAACATCGGCGCCGGCACCGTGACCTGCAACTACGATGGCGTGAACAAGCACCGGACCGAGATCGGCGCGCGCGCCTTCATCGGGTCGGACACGATGCTGGTTGCCCCGGTCAGGATCGGCGCGGGGGCGATGACCGCCTCCGGTTCGGTCATCACCGAGGATGTGCCGGACAACGCGCTGGCGCTGGGTCGGGCGCCGCAGGTGCTCAAGCCGGGTCTGGCAAAGAAATTGTTCGAAAAGTTCAAGGCTCAGAAAGAAAAACGCCGGAAAGAGGCTGAATAATGTGCGGTATTGTCGGAGTTCTGGGCAACCATGAAGTCGCGCCCCTGCTGGTCGAGGCGCTGAAGCGGCTGGAGTATCGCGGTTATGATTCCGCCGGGATCGCGACGGTCCAGAACGGCCGGCTGGACCGCCGCCGGGCGGTGGGCAAGCTCGTGAACCTCTCCGACATGCTGGTGCACGACCCGCTCGCCGGCAAGGCGGGCATCGGCCATACCCGCTGGGCCACCCACGGCGCGGCCACCGTCGGCAACGCGCATCCGCATCGTTCCGGTCCGGTCGCGGTCGTGCACAACGGCATCATCGAGAACTTCCGCGACCTGCGCGAGGAACTGGCGGCGCACGGGCTGAGGCCCGAGACGGAGACGGACACCGAAACCGTCGTCCTGCTGACCCGTCACCACATGGATCAGGGCATGGCCCCGCGCGAGGCCGCCCGCGCCACCCTCGCCCGGCTCGAAGGGGCCTTTGCGCTCTGTTTCCTTTTCGATGGCGAGGAAGACCTGATGATCGCCGCCCGCAAAGGTTCGCCCCTCGCCGTCGGCTACGGCGAGGGCGAGATGTTCGTCGGCTCCGACGCCATCGCCCTTGCGCCTATGACCGACCGGATCTGCTACCTCGAAGAGGGCGACCATGCGATCGTCACCCGCGCCGGGGCAGAAATCTTCGATGCCGAAAACCGCCCCGCCAACCGCGAGATCCAGAAGATCAACATCGACCAGACAAGGATCGAAAAGGGCGGCTACAAACATTTCATGGCCAAGGAGATCGCCCAGCAGCCCGCGGTTCTCGGCGACGCACTGGCGTTCTATCTGAAGGGCGACGCGCTGAACCTGCCCGACGGGCTGGATTTCACCAACCTCGACCGGCTGACGCTGGTGGCCTGCGGCACCGCCGCCTATGCTTGCCTCACGGCGAAATACTGGTTCGAACAACTGGCGGGCCTGCCGTGCGAGGTCGATATCGCCTCGGAATTCCGCTACCGTGAACCGCCGCTTCCGGCCAAGTCCTTCGCGCTGTTCGTGAGCCAGTCGGGCGAAACCGCCGATACGCTGGCGGCGCTGCGCTATGCCCGGGGCAAGGTCGAAAAGATCGTCGCGGTCGTGAACGTGCCCACCTCCTCCATCGCCCGCGAAAGCGACGTGGCGCTGCCGATCCTGGCCGGCGTCGAGGTTGGCGTGGCCTCGACCAAGGCCTTCACCTGCCAGCTTCTCGTCCTGCTCCTCCTCGCGCTCAAGGCGGCCCAGGATCGCGGACGGCTGAACAGGGCTGAGGTGAAGGGCCATCTCGCCGATCTGGCCACGCTGCCGGGTCTGATGAACCAGGCGCTCGCGCGCGAAGGAGAGATTGCCGCACTGGCAGAGGCCATCGCCGAAGCGCAGGACGTGCTTTTCCTCGGGCGCGGCGCGATGTTCCCACTGGCCATGGAGGGCGCGCTTAAACTAAAGGAAATCAGCTATATACACGCCGAAGGTCATGCATCAGGCGAACTGAAGCATGGCCCGATCGCACTGATCGACAAGAACGTGCCGGTCGTGGTCATGGCCCCGCGCGATGCGCTCTTCGACAAGACGGTCTCGAACATGCAGGAAGTGATGGCCCGCCATGGCAAGGTCTTGCTGATCACGGATGCCAGGGGTGAAAATCAGGCGGGCGACGGCGCGTGGAAGGTGCTGACACTGCCGACCGTGCCGCCGCTTCTGGCGCCGATCCTCTATGCGGTCCCGGCGCAGCTTCTGGCCTATCACACCGCCTGCGCCAAGGGGACGGACGTGGACCAGCCGCGCAATCTGGCCAAGTCGGTGACGGTGGAATGACGCCCGACGAAGCGCTCGCCGCCCTCCGGGACCAGACCGATCCGGCGCGTGCGGCAGAGGCAGCGGCCTATCACAAGGCCGCCCGCCCCTATCTGGGCATCCCGGTGCCGGTCCTGACCGATCTGGCGAAAGGCTGGCGCGAGGGGCTTTCGGCCGGGGAACGGGTTTCACTGGCCGACGGCCTCTGGCAGTCGAACATCCACGAGGCGCGCATCAGTGCCGCAAAACTCCTGACCCAGGCGCGCATCCCGGATGACGGGCCGGTCTGGCGGCTCGTCGCCGGATGGGTGCCCCAGTTCGACGGATGGGCCATCGCCGATCACGCCTGCGACGCGGGCGAACGCCGGTTGCTGGCCGATCCGTCCCGCGTCGACGAAGTCGAGACCTGGGTCGGCCATGACAACATGTGGGTGCGTCGGGCGAGCCTGGTCATCACGCTGCCCTGGACCAAACAGAACTTCCCCAAACCCGCCGATCTTGCCATCCGCGACCGGGTACTGGGCTGGGCCGCCGACCTTGCCTCCGGCCGCGACTGGTTCATCCAGAAAGCCATCGCCTGGTGGCTGCGCGACCTGTCCAGACACGATCCCGACCGCGCCCGCGCCTTCCTCGCCAGCCACGGCGCCAAACTCAGACCCTTCGCCCTGACGGAAGCCGGCAAATATCTCTGACTTTCATTCTGGCCCAAATATCCCCGCCGGAGGCCCTGAGGCGCGTGGCCACAGGCCATGCGCCGAGGCAAATCAGCGCCGCGCCACCGGCGCGGCTCCGCCGGATGATCCTGCGTCAAGTGGCGCGCTTGTGGCCCACCCCGACTGGGCCTAGACTGCGCGCATGACACCGCTCATCGACCCCTTCGCCCGCCCGATCAGCTACCTGCGCGTCTCGGTCACCGACCGCTGCGATTTCCGCTGCACCTATTGCATGGCCGAACACATGCAGTTCCTGCCGAAGAAAGACCTCCTGTCGCTGGAGGAACTGGACCGGCTGTGCAGCAGCTTCATCGCGCTCGGGGTCGAGAAACTCAGGATCACTGGCGGCGAGCCTCTGGTCCGGCGCGACATCATGACCTTCTTCCGGGCGATGTCGCGGCATCTGGCTTCCGGCGCGCTGCGCGAACTGACACTGACCACCAACGGCTCGCAGCTTGCCCGTTTCGCGGGCGAACTGGCGGATGCGGGGGTCCGGCGCGTCAATGTCTCGCTCGATACGCTGATCCCGGAAAAATTCGCCGCGATCACCCGCTGGGGGCGGTTTGATCAGGTGCAGGAGGGGATCCGCGCCGCGACGGCGGCGGGGCTGAAGGTCAAGATCAACGCCGTCGCGCTGAAGGGCTTCAACGAAGACGAACTTTTCCCGCTTCTTCGCTGGTGTGCGGGCAAAGGCCACGACCTGACCTTCATCGAGGTGATGCCGATGGGCGAGATGGGCGAGGAGATGCGGCTCGACCAGTATTGGCCGCTCAAGGATCTGCGTGCCCGGCTGGCGGAACGGTTCACCCTGACCGACCTCGCCGAGCGCACCGGCGGCCCGGCGCGGTATGTGCGGATCGAGGAAACCGGCCAGAAGGTCGGCTTCATCACGCCCTTGACCCATAATTTCTGCGAAAGCTGCAACCGGGTCCGCGTGACCTGCACCGGCGACCTGTTCATGTGCCTGGGGCAAGAAGACAAGGCCGACCTGCGTGCGCCCCTGCGTGCCAGTCCGGACGACGCGCTGTTGCAAGACACGATCCGCGCCGCCATCGCCCGCAAACCCAAGGGCCATGATTTCGACTATTCGCGGCAAAAGGTCAAAGGCCAGATGAGCCGCCACATGAGCCATACCGGCGGTTAGTCCGGATCCGCGCGGGCAGGGACGGACGCGCCGTGTTATACTGGGTCAGGAGACGGCCCCCCGAGGGCGGTCGCAACGGAGGGTGCCATGTATCGCCACGTTCTCGTCCCCGTCGCCTTCGATCAGGACCATCCTCCGGACCGGGCGATCGCGCTGGCCCGCAGGCTGGTCGATCCCAAGGGCCGTATCTCGCTTCTGCATGTGATGCCGGAGGTTCCGCCCTTTGCCATCAGTTACATGCCCGAAGGCTATGGCGACAATCTCGGGCGCGCCGTGCAGGCCGAACTGGACGGGCTGGCGGCGCCGCTGCCGGGCGGGCGGGCGCATGTGGAGGCGGGCGAGGCCGGCCGGACCATCCTCTCCTTCGCCGAGGACAATGAGGTCGACTGCATCGTCATCGCCTCGCACCGGCCCGGTCTTGGCGACTATCTGATCGGCAGCACCACCGCGCGGGTGGTGCGCCATGCCGCCTGTTCGGTGCATGTCATCCGCTAGCCCGCGGCACCGCCGGGGTCTTTGCGGACAGCACGGGTCAGAAGCGGCCGCGCCCCTGTATCTCGAGCGACACCGCGTCGTTCGCGCCGCGCGGCTTCGTGCCGGTGCTGCGACAGGTGGCGCTTGCCCCGACCAGCGGCTGACCTTTCTTCAGTCGGCTGAAGAAGATCAGGTCGGTCAGGATCGGCCTGCCGTTCAGCAGCAGCTTGCCCTTGCGCAGAAGGTCGACCGTGTTCGACCGGGTGGTCGCGTCCAGAAACCGGCCCGCGCCGCACAGGACATAGACGCCGTCCTCGGCGAACACATACCAGCGAAAATCATAGGCCTTGCCGTAACCGCCATTCCAGGTGACGTCCCCTTCCCAGAAATCCTGGTCGACCTTGACGCTCGTATCCTTGGCCGCGGCGCCCGAAAAGGCGAACGCCAGGGCCAGGCAGCATCCCAGAAACAGTTCTTTCATAAAACACCCTGTCTAAATCATTGCGGGAAAAGGTTGTCTGCATTTCAATCCATGCGACTAGCAAATTTCACGTCACGCCGCAGGCATCCGCGCCTCGACCATGCCCGCATACCAGCTTGAGCCAAACGGGATGACATCGTCGTCGAAGTTGTAGGCCGGGTGATGGATCATCGCCGTATCGCCGTTGCCGACGAAGATATAGGCGCCGGGGCGTTCGTTCAGCATGTAGCTGAAATCCTCCGCGCCCATCAGCGGCGCGGCGTCGGTATCGACCTTGCCGGAAACCGCCAGGGCGACCGCCGCCGCATAGCCGGTGTTGGCGGGCGCGTTCATCGTGACCGGATAGCCGCGCTGATAGTCCACGACCGCGCTCGCCCCCAGCGCCTGCGCCGTGCCCGCGGCAATCTCGCCCAGCCGCCGTTCGACGAAATCCTGAACGCCAGGGTCCATGGTGCGCACCGTGCCCTTCATCTTCACCACCTGCGGGATCACGTTGTGCGCGGGGGAATCCGTCTCGACAACGCAGACCGAGACGACGACCTGCCTCAAGGGATCGACATTGCGGCTGGCGATCGTCTGGAGGGCGACGATGATATGGGCGGCGACCACCGTCGTGTCGATGCAGTCCTGTGGTTTGGCGGCGTGCCCGCCCCTGCCGGTCACGGTGATGTCGAACTGATCGGCCGCCGCCATCATCGCACCGGGGCGGATGGCGAAATGACCGACCGGGATGCCCGGCATGTTGTGCATCCCGTAGACTTCCTGAACGCCGAAACGTTCCAGCATCCCTTCGGCGACCATCTCGCGGCCGCCGCCGCCGCCTTCTTCGGCGGGCTGGAAGATCACCACGGCCGTGCCGTCGAAATTGCGCGTCTCCGCCAGATATTTGGCCGCGCCCAGCAGCATCGCCGTATGGCCGTCGTGGCCGCAGGCATGCATCATGCCGGGCACGCTGGAGGCATAGGCAACGCCGGTCTTTTCGATGATCGGCAGGGCGTCCATGTCGGCACGCAATCCGATCACCCGGCCCGCCCGGTCGGACCTGCCCCTGATCACGCCGACGACGCCGGTGCGCCCGATCCCTTCGACCACCTCATCACAGCCGAACGCTTTCAGAAGTGCCGCGACCTTGGCCGCCGTCCTATGGACGTCGAACAGCAGTTCCGGGTTTTGATGAATGTCGCGCCGCCATTCGGTGATCTCGGGCAGCAGTTCGGCAAAGCGGTTCTTGACGGGCATGGAGGTCTCCTTCTCCGACCCGAGGTTCGGCCGATTCCACGCCGCCTTCAAGGCTCAGAGTGACGGGCCGATGACGATTTCTGACCCGTCGGCAAAACGCGACAGGCGGAAGCGGGACAGGTCATGGCCGGGATCGCGGCCCATCACCAGATCGGCGGTCACGCGGCCCAGACCGGGGCCGATGCCGAAGCCGTGCCCGGAAAGGCCGGTGGCAATGGTCAGCCCCGGCAGGGCCGCCACATGGTCGATCACCGGCACCACGTCGGGCATCGTGTCAATCATACCCGCCCAGGCGGTCGCGATCCCCGGCCGCCCGATCTGCGGGAAAGCCGCGGCAAACTGATTGCGTATGCGCTCGATGAAGCCCGGGTTCGGCGCGGGGTTCAGGATACGCATCCGCTCGAACGGACTCTCCGTATCGCCGTTCCAGCGGCGGCGCGTGCCCCACGCGTCGGGGTAACCCTTCGGTGCGGCCAGATGCAGGCGGGTCGAACGCCAGTCCTTGCGCAGAACCGGCAGGAAGGCACCGAGATGGCGAAAGGCGTCAGGGCCGATCCAGAAATCATGGAGCGCGCCGGGGGTCAGTGTCAGCCCGCCATCCTGACGCTTGCGGAAGGCGAAGTGGTTGTCGGCGGCGGCCCCTTCAAAGGGGAACGGCAGGGGAACGGTCGCCGTCACTGTCGCCCGGACCAGAAGCTGCGGCAGGGAAACCCCTTCCGCGCGGGCAAGGAGAGAGGACCAGGCCCCGCTGGCCAGAACCACGCGGTCAGCCCGGATGCGGCCCTTTTCGGTGATCACGCCCTGAACCCGGCCCGCCGCGATGTCCAGCCGACGCACCGCGCAATGCTCGTGAACCGATACGCCCTTGCGCGCGGCGGCGACCGCGAGCGCCGGAACCGCCAGCCAGGGCTCGGCGCGGGCATCCGACGGCGTCAACAGGCCGCCGACCCAACCGGCGGCATTGGGCAGGCGCGCGTCAAGCTCGCCCCGCGTCAACAGCCGGGTATCGATGCCATGAGCACGGGCGTGGACCGTCCACTCCTCATACTTCACCATGTCGGCGGGGCCATTGGCGATATAGAGGACGCCTTCCTCGCGAAAGCCGAAGGGGGTTTCGGCCTCGGCCTCAAGCCCGCGCCAGATGTGAAGTGCCTCGATCATCATCGGCAGTTCGGACGGGTCGCGGCCCTGCTGCCTGATCCAGCCCCAGTTGCGGCTTGATTGCTCGCCAGCGATCCGGCCCTTTTCGCAGACGACCACCTTTTGCCCCGCATCGGCGAGGAACCATGCGGTCATCACCCCCGCGATGCCGCCACCGATGACGACGACATCCGCCGCATCCGGCAGGGGCGCGGTGAAGCGCGCGGGTTTTGAAAGCGAGATCGGGAAGTCCATCATGCGGCCAGATGCGTCACGAGCCGCTCCATGAAGGTGACCCCGGCGCGAAACTCCGACAGTTCCAGATATTCGTCGGGCTGGTGGGCCTGGGCGATATCGCCCGGCCCGCAGACGACGACCGAATAGCCCGCGCGCCTCCGGCGACAGCGGCAACAGGCGCGGATCGAGCGCCCGCGTTTCCCTATCCATCGGCAAGGGCGTTTCAAAAATGCTGCACAGCTGTCCGAGAAAGCCGCAAGGCTTGCATCGTCGCGGCTGGCCCGCGCCTGAAACCGGGTGCCGATGGTGCTTGGCGGCTCGCAGGTCAGAAAGCGGGGCAGAAAGCCGGTGTCGCCGGTCATCGGATCGGCCATGAAGGCGCGCGCCACGCCGGGTTGCACCATCAGATGCATCACCAGCCGCCGCCGTCCTACGCCCGTGCCCTTGGCCTGCTCGCGGCGTTCGGAGAGAATCCTCTGCCCGGCCAGCCGGTCCGCCTGAAATCGTTGCCCGGACATAGGCAAATCTATGCGGCGGAGCGAAACTATCTGGTCCTGGAACGGCATGGGGAAGAGTGGTCCGCCTTCTGGGAGTTGGATCTGAGTGGACGAACTGCTGCGATGTCACTCCTAGTCGGCGCCTAAGTGCCAATTTTGACGTGATCGCCCAGCGATAGACTTTCCCCTTTGCCATGGCGCACTGGGCTGATGTGTGCTGACGGCATCACCGGTTCATAGAGGATCCCGCCGCTCTTCTTTGGGTTCTGCTTCGCGGGCGGCATCCTTGAGTGGGGCGAGATAGCGCAAGGTCACGTAGGTGACCACGCTCAGGATAACGGCGATATCGTAAAGGCCGTAACCGACCGCTGCCCCGAGCGCGCCTGTCGCCCAGAGGCTTGCCGCTGTCGCCGTTCCCAATGCCTGTGTCCCGTGCTTCAGAATCGCGCCGCCCCCGATGAAGCCGACGCCGGTTATCAATCCCTCCAGAATGCGCGCCTGGCCGGGCGAGTCCGCGCCAAGGACACCGATCGCCACCAGCACGAAGCCGCAGGCGGCCATTGCGACAAGGGGAAAGGTCCGGATGCCGGCGCTGCGTTCCTCGCGTTCTCGATTCCAGCCGATCGGGAGCGCGAGCACATAGGCGACACAAAGGCTGATCACATGGGACAGCATTTCCCAAAGGTTGAAGGATGACATCAATGCTGAGCTCATGCGCCAACTTTCATGCATGTTTGTCGTTGATATTCCCGAGCGGGTCGCGGGGCCGGCAGCCGAACCAAGTCGCTGGACTGCGCAGATCGAGCCTTGGAACCAAACCGCGACAGGCGCGTTTCCTTTCGATAGTCATGACTGAAGGAGGACAAACATGTCAAAAGAGAAATCCAGCCAACACCACGACCATCCCGACCACAAGCCAGGGTATGTCGATCAGCACGACCATCGTGACACCTCCGGCTGGGTTTGCTCATGCACCCAGACCAACACCATGGAGTCACACAGGGAATCCCTCACGGTTTGGGCAACAGAGCCCGACAAAGCCCGACAAAGCCGCTATGGGGAATGAGTCCCGCGCCTAGCTGCGGTTGATCCTACCATCGCGGGCAGCCCGGGATAGCCTTGTTTTAGCGGGGAAAAGCCTATTTGCGACCCGACCTTCGCGAATGGTTTTTATTTGTTGCCCGGTGAAACAAATATCCAAGACTGCGGCCTCAAGCGGGAACACCCGCACCCAAAAGAAAAAGTCCGACTGGGGAGTCGCATATGCCCGATGGGGCGCTGCCTGTGCTTGACGTCAGGGGGACTCTGTTGCAACAGAGCCACCCCCGCCCCCGTTATCGAAAAGCAGCGCAACCAGTGGCGCGATGTCTGGGACCAGTTCAAGACCCACAAGAGGGCGCTGGCCGGGATGACGGTCCTGGGTCTTCTGGTGGCCTTCGTGCTGATCGGTCCCTGGCTCTGGCAGGTCGAGGCGCTGACCACGACCGAAAAGATCATGCTGAAGAACAAGCCGCCTTCGGGGCGGTTCCCGATGGGCACCGATCAGCTCGGCCGCGATTTCTTCGCGCGCATGATGCAGGGCGGGCAGGCGTCAATCGCGGTCGGACTGGTGGCGATGATGATCTCGATCCTGCTCGGCACGGCGGTCGGGGTGCTCGCGGGCTTTTTCCGGCGTCTCGACGGCCCGCTGATGCGGCTCACGGACCTGTTCCTGTCCCCGCCGCTCCTGCCGCTCCTTCTGGTGATGGTGATGCTGTTCCGCGACGCGCTGGCCGGTGTGTTCGGGCCGGAGCTTGGCGCCTTCATGCTGATCGTGACCGCCATTGGCGTCACCAGCTGGATGCAGGCGGCACGCGTCGTGCGGGGCGAGGTTCTGGCGCTGAAGGAACGCGAGTTCGTGCTGGCCGCCCGGTCGATCGGCACGCCGCCCCGACGGCTGATCCTGCGCCATGTGCTGCCGAACGTCATCTCGCCGGTGATGGTGGCCGCGACGCTGAACATCGCCGACGCGATCATCACCGAAAGCGCCCTGTCATTCCTCGGCCTTGGCTTCCCACCGGATTTCCCGACCTGGGGGCGACTGCTCTACGACGGCATTTCCTACATGCAGCAATATCCCGAACGGGTGATCTTTCCCGGCCTGGCGATCTCGCTCACGGTTCTGTCGGTCAACTATATCGGTGACGGGCTCAGGGATGCGCTCGATCCGCGAATCCGCGGGCGGTAAGGAGCGTCTTGCAAGGGCCAGCCCTCGCGCTCCCGGAGTATCTGGACAAAGGGGAAACAGGAGGCTGGTTTCTCCTTTGCCCAGATACCCAAGATCCCCCGGTTCAGGCACTCGGGAAGATGAAGCAGCGGTCGCGCCGCAGCATCAGCCACATCGGCGTGCCGGGTTTGGGCAGAAAGACGGCGGGCACGGTCGCCTTCAGGCAGGCCCCGCCTTCGGCCAGACGGAACTCCACCAGGCTTTCGCGCCCGAGAAAGCGCGCCCGTTCGACAAAGGCGCGGGCGGCGGTGCCATCCTGCGGGGTGGGCGCGGGGCCGCGGCCGGCACGGTCGAAGTCGATCTTCAGATGCTGCGGGCGGATGATGATGTCGACCGCGGTGCCATCGGGCAGGCCGGGGGCAAGGAACTCGCCGAAAGGCGTGGGCGTCAGCGCCCCGGTGACGGTGCCGTTCAACACGTTGACGTCGCTGAAAAAACCCGCCGCCGCCCGGTCCACCGGCGCGTTGTAAAGGTTGTAGGGCGCGCCGCGCTGCACGATCCGGCCCGCGCGCATCAGCAAGATCTCGTCCGCCATGCGCATCGCCTCGTGCGGCTCGTGCGTGACCAGGAGAACCGCCGCCCCCTCCTCCTTCAGAAGGGCGAGCGTATCGTCGCGGATATCGTCGCGCAACCGCTCGTCAAGGCCGGAGAAGGGCTCGTCCATCAGCAGGATGCGCGGGCGCGGGGCAAGGGCGCGGACCAGGGCCACCCGCTGCTGTTCGCCGCCCGAAAGCTCATGCGGGAATTTCGCCCCGAAGCCCGAAAGCCTCACCCGCTCCAGCAGCGCGTCGATCCGCGCGGCGCGGCCCGATGCGTGGCGCGGCAGGCCGAAGCCCACGTTGTCGGCCACCGACAGATGCGGGAAGAGCGCGAAGTCCTGAAACATCAGGCCAATGGCCCGGCGTTCGGGCGGAACGCGGAAGACCGTGTCGCAGATCAGGTCGCCGTCAACCAGGATGCGACCCGTATCCTGCATGTCGACCCCGGCGATCAGGCGCAGCGTCGTCGACTTGCCGCAGCCCGAAGGGCCCAGCAGGCAGGTGACCTGGCCCGCCGGAATGGCAAAGGACACATCGTCCACCACCCGCCGCCCGCCGAAGGCGCGGACCAGGTTCAGAACCTCCAGCCGTGGGTTGGTCTCGCTCACGCGCGCCCCGTCGTTGCCTGATCGTTTTGATCGGGTTTCAGTCGCGATAGCAGGCCGCGCCCGCCGTCGCAAGCTTCCCTCCCCGCCGGAATCAGAGTGTGGCGTTCATGGCGCCGCCATCGAGAAGGATGTTCTGCCCGACGATGAAACCCGCATGGACCGAGCAGAGAAAGGCGCACATCGCGCCGAATTCTTCCGCCGTGCCGTAACGGCGCGCCGGAATGCCGGTCGCGCGTTGGGCGGCGGCCTCGGCCAGCGTGATCCCCTGCGCCTTGGCGACCGGCGCATCGAGCGATATGGCCCGGTCAGTCGCATGAATGCCCGGCAGAAGATTGTTGATCGTCACCCCATGCGGCGCGACCTGGCGCGCCGTGCCGGCCACGAACCCCGTCAGACCCGCACGCGCGGCATTGGAAAGGCCCAACTGCGGGATCGGCGCCTTGACCGACTGCGAGGTGATATTGACCACCCTGCCCCAGCCCCGTTCGATCATGCCAGGCAAAAGCGCCTGCATCAGCGCGATGGGCGTCAGCATGTTGGCGTCGATCGCCCGGATGAAATCGTCGCGCGACCAGTCGGACCAGAGGCCGGGCGGCGGCCCGCCCGCGTTCGTCACCAGAATGTCGGCGCCGCTGGCAGCCGCCAGCACCTCGGCCCGAGCGACAGGATCAGTGATGTCGCCCACGACGAGGGAGACCTGAACGCCGTGGCGCGCCTGCAAGTCGGCTGCTGTTTGCTGCAATGCCGCCGCGCCCCGCGCGTTCAGCACCAGATCGACGCCCGCTTCGGCCAGCGCCGCCGCACAGCCGCGGCCCAGCCCTTTCGATGCCGCCGTCACCAAAGCCCGCCGCCCGCGAATTCCCAGATCCATCACCGCCTCCGTTCTTGCCGGATCAGATTGCCCTCTTCGACGCCGCCAGACCAGAGCCATTGAAGGGATCGCCGCGCGCGTCCCGCCGCCAGTGAACCCGAAGGCATCGGCCCGGCAAAAGGACTTGACCTCCGCAGTCGGACGCGCACAACGGAGCCATGAGCAAACCAGACGACATGGTGTCCGGCCAATCCGTCCAGGCCTATCCGGCCGGGGCGATCCGCGTCGTTCTGGGCGCGAACCTCGGCGACCCGGTCGGCGGGCCGGATCAGGTGGCGCTGGGCGACATCTATCGGCTCAAACCCGAAGCCCGCGCCCGGCGCCTGATGCTGCGCCTCAGACCAGGGACCGGGACGGATGCGGCACAGGAAATCGCCGCCGGTTCCGAGGTCGGGCAACCGGGCGATCTGGTCGACCCGCTCGCGCTTCTGATGCTGCTGGCGCCAGATGGCGAACGGCTGGTTCTGGTGACGGTCTGGCACGAAGCCACGCTGACGACCCATGCGCTGCCTTTGTCACCGATGGTTGCGGGAACCGACTATACGCTGATCGACCTTTCCACTGATTTCGCCGGCCTGCGCCTTGCCGATGTCATCTGTGTATCGTTCGCGGCGGGGACGCTGATCACCCGGCCCGGCGGCGAGCCGGAGGCGATCGAGATGCTCGCTCCCGGCGATCTGGTGCTGACGCGCGATCACGGGCCCCAGCCGATCCGCTGGATCGGCAAGGCGACGCTGCGCGCGGCAGGTTCCTTTGCGCCGGTGGTCATTTCCGCGGGAACGCTCGGCAATCTTGGCGACCTCGCGGTTAGTCCGCATCACCGGATTTTCCTCTATCAGCGCGGCATCCGGCGTCTGGGCGGCACTTCGGAAGTGCTGGTTCAGGCCAAACATCTGGTCGACGGCGACCGGGTCTGGCGGCGCGAGGGCGGGTTTGTTGACTACTACAGTCTTGTGTTCGACCAGCACGAGATCATCTTCGCCGAAGGCATCCCCGCCGAAAGCCTGATGGTGAACGAAGAAACGGTGCGCCTTCTGCCCGACGATCTGGCCGAGGATCTGCGCGCCCGCTTTCCGGGCCTCAGGCAAAGCCAGCATTTCGCCAGCGAAGCGGACCGCGCCCTCCTCGACGCCGCCGGGCGGAGCAGCGTTTTCCGCCGCACGTGAGTGCCTCTGCCGGTTTTCCTTGACTTCGGGGCCAAAAGCCCCCATGTGCGACCCAACCCAAGGCCAGCTGCCGCGTGAGCAGGCGTGATCCGATACAGGGATCATATCAGGCCGGGTGACCAGGTTCCCATGTCACGCCAGGGGTCCAGCAGCCGCGTTCGGCTGCGCCCCGCCCGCATCCGCCGCCCGATCAAGGGCGCGCGGACATTTGATTCTGGCGCCGAGGCGCCACCTGCAAGGACCATACCTTGACCGACTTCAAAACCCTGGGGATCGCCCCGCGCATCCTCGAAAACCTTGACGAGCTGGGCCTGACCCAGCCGACCCCCATTCAGACCGACGCCATCCCCCACGCGCTGAAAGGCCGTGACATTCTGGGTCTTGCCCAGACCGGCACCGGCAAGACGGCGGCCTTCGGCCTGCCGATCCTGTCGAAACTGATCGAACTGGGCCGCCGCCCCAACCCGAAAACCGTCCGCGCGCTGATCCTGGCGCCGACCCGCGAACTGGCGACCCAGATCACCGACAACCTGATGGCCTTCGCCAAGGAAACCCCGGTGCGCACCTACCGCGTGGTGGGCGGAGCCTCGCTCTACATGCAGTCCGAACGGCTGGCGCGCGGCGTTGATATCCTTGTCGCCACGCCGGGCCGCCTGATCGACCTTCTGGACCGCAAGGCGCTGTCCTTGCAGGAAGTGCGCTATCTCGTGCTGGACGAGGCCGACCAGATGCTCGACATCGGCTTCATCCATGCGCTGCGCCAGATCGCGAAACTTCTGCCCGCCACCCGCCAGACCATGCTGTTTTCGGCCACCATGCCGAAGCTGATGGAGGAGCTGGCGCAATCCTATCTGACCGATCCGGTCAAGGTTCAGGTCTCCGCCCCCGGACAGGTGGCGGACAAGATTGAACAGGGCGTGCATTTCGTCAATCAGGGCGACAAGGCGCGGCTTCTGGCCGACTACATGAAGAAGCACCCCGAGGAACTGGCGCTGGTCTTCAACCGCACCAAGCACGGGTCCGACAAGCTGACCCGCGTGCTGGAAGGCTGGGGTTTCTCGGTCGGCGCAATCCACGGCAACAAGAGCCAGAACCAGCGTGAGCGCATCCTGCAAAGCTTCCGTCAAGGCGAACTGAAGGTGCTGGTGGCCACCGACGTGGCGGCGCGCGGCATCGACATCCCGGATGTGCGCCATGTCTACAATTACGACCTGCCAAATGTGCCGGAAAACTATGTCCACCGCATCGGCCGCACCGCGCGTGCGGGCCGCGACGGGCGCGCCGTCGCCTTCTGCTCGCCCATGGAAATGGCCGAACTGCGCGACATCGAAAAGACGATGAAGGCAGGGATCCCGGTGATCGGCGGCGAAGTGCCGTTCGAGCCGGAGCATATCAAGGCGCGCAACGCCCGCGATGGCGTGAAACCCTTCAAACCGGCGGGCCAGCGCCAGGGCCAGAAACCCGGCCAGAAGCCTGCGCACAAACCGGGCCAGCGCCCCGGCCAGAAGCCGGGCCAGGGCCATGGCAACGGCGGCGGCACCAAGATCGCGGCCAACGCCGGTCGCCCGCCGCATCGCCCCTCGCGACGGCCCAAGGGCGAACAGGCCGCCTGAAACCAAAAGGCGGGGCCGTGACCAGCCCCGCCTTTTGGTTTCTGCTGTGCCGTGCAGGACGCGCTCAGACCGCCTCGTCCTCCAGATGCAGCTTCATGTCGAGAAGCACGCGCTGGATCGCCAGCGTCTCGGCCAGAAGCCGCTTTGCCTCGTTGATCGAAATCTTCCCGTCCTGGATCGAGGCATTATATTCGCCCATCAGCATCGCAAACCGCTGGCTGAGTGCCACCACGTCGGAATTCACCCCGCCCTTGCCGGTGTTCTTGCGGTCCTGATCATAGGAAAGCGTGATGCCGCGCAGATCGGCGAGCGCCGCCGTCACATGCGGAAACCGTGCCGCGCCTTCCAGCGCCGCGACCACGTCGACCGGCATGAACCGGTCGGCATGTTCCGGATCGTCGGAATAATAACGCCCGAGCGTCGCCTTCGACTTGCCCGACAGACGCGCCGCGGCCTCGATGCCCACATCCTTCACCAGCGCTTCGCTGTGCCGTTTCAGATAGTTGCCCGATGACTTGTTCAAGATCCGCCTCCGTCCCTTTCCCCGTCTGTGCCCGCGGCGGGGAAACCTGCCCCTCCTTTCCCATTAATCGGCGACGCGGGATTTGTCATTTGGAAAGCGTTCCGACGTTCGGAACAGGTGCGAGTGACCGGTACCGGTGGGTTTTTCGTATCGAGTGACCATCCGTGTTTGGGGATGGGCCGCGGTTTGCTTTGCTTGATGGTGCGGGTTGATTGAAGCCTGGTCCCTTGCGGCGGCGTGTGCGCCGCAAGGGATCCTGCCCTGGCGCCCCCTCCTTGAACGGGCGAGCCGCCTTGGGATAACAGGTGCCATGGCCAAACTCTATTTTCACTATTCAACGATGAACGCCGGCAAGTCGACGCTCCTGCTGCAGGCCGCCCACAATTACCGCGAGCGCGGCATGGCGAGCCTTCTCCTGACCGCGCGGCTGGAGGATCGCACGGGGGCCGGGCGCATCGCCAGCCGCATCGGCATCGCGGATGAGGCGCAGGTGTTCGACGCGTCCTCCGACCTGTTCGAACTGGTCCGCGCCCGTCTGGCACAGGGGCCGGTCGCCTGCGTGTTCCTCGACGAAGCGCAGTTCCTGACCACGGCGCAGGTCTGGCAACTCGCGCGGGTTGTCGACGATCTGGACCTGCCGGTGATGTGCTACGGGTTGCGTGTCGATTTCTGCGGCGAACTGTTTCCCGGCTCGGCCGCGCTCCTGGCGCTTGCCGACGAGATGCGCGAGGTGCGCACCATCTGCCATTGCGGCAAGAAGGCCACCATGGTGGTCCGGCGCGGGCCGGACGGCAGGGCGATGCGCGTTGGCGCGCAGATCCAGATCGGCGGGAATGAGACTTATGTGTCGCTCTGCCGTCGCCATTGGCGCGAAGAGGTCGGAGACCGCGCACCGGCGGGCCAGGTCTGATCCGATTGCGGCACCCGTTCCGGGCGCCATTCCCCTCCTCTCGCCGCCGCCCTGCGGGCGGTCGGCTCGGGGCCTCCGGCGGGGATATTTGGCGACAGAAAATGCAACTGCCCCTACCCCGTCATTTTCTGTCCTGAAATATCCCGGAGGGGTCCGGGGAGGCAGCGCCGCCCCGGCGGGTCGGCCCGGCACAGCCGGGACGACCTCAAAAGAGCCTGCCACCGAGCGGCACCTCCTGCCCCGGGCCGATCAGCACCACTTCGCCCTCCGCATCGGGCACACCGAGGGTCAGGACTTCGGATATCATCGGCCCGATCTGGCGCGGCGGAAAGTTGACCACCGCCAGCACCCGGCGCCCGACCAGCGCCTCGGGCGTGTAGTGTTTCGTGATCTGGGCCGAGGATTTCCTTTCCCCCATCTCCGGCCCGAAGTCGATCCAGAGCTTGATCGCAGGCTTGCGTGCTTCCGGGAACGGCTCCGCGCGGGTGATCCGGCCGACGCGGATGTCGACCTTCAGGAAATCGTCGAAACTGATGGTCATTTGCCCAGCTCCCGTCCGCGCTCGGCGGCGGCATGGACCGCCGCGCGCAGAAGCGCGGGAAAGCCGCGCTGCGCGTCCATCAGCACCGCAAGCGCCGCCGCCGTTGTCCCACCCGGCGAAGTGACATTGATCCTGAGTTGAGCCGGGCTTTCCGCCGCCGCCTCGGCCAGCGCGCCCGCCCCCCCGACCGTCGCCCGCGCCAGTTGCAGCGCCAGACCGGCGGGCAGCCCCTCCGCCTCGCCCGCCGCCGCAAGCGCCTCGATCAGATGAAAGACATAGGCCGGGCCGGACCCGGAAACGGCAGTGACCGCATCCATCTGCTGTTCGCCCTCCAGCCGCACCACCTGGCCAACGGCGGAGAGCAACTCCTCCGCGATGTCCAGATGCGCGCCCGTCGCATGGTCATTGCCACAGATCGCGCTGATGCCGCGCCCGATGGCGGCGGGCGTGTTGGGCATGGCGCGCACCACCGGCGTCGCCGCCCCCAGCACCGCCTCATAGGTGGAGATCCTGGTGCCCGCCGCCACGGTCAGGAACAGGGTTTCCCCGCCGCCCATCGCCGCCATCTGCGGCAGGGCCGCCCCCATCATCTGCGGCTTGACCGCGATCAGCACGATGGCCGGATGGTCCGGCAGGGGCGCGTTCAGACGCACCCCCTGCCCCTTCAGCCAGTCGGATGGATCAGGCTCCTGCACCCAGACTGCCCTGGGCGGCAGCCCGCGTTTCAGCCAGCCCTCCAGCATGGCCGATCCCATCTTGCCACAGCCCAGAAGCACCAGCCCCCGCTGCCCGATTTCCTGCATCGACATGTCGCCTCCTCTTTGGCCCGCAAGATAGCGGTTCGGGCGGCAGAGGGAAGGCCGCTCAGGCGCGCCCGTAGGCGTCGGTCAGCGCGACATCAAGCGCGCGTTCGGGGCTGTCGTCGCCCCAGGCCACCAGCTGGAACGCCGGATAGAACCGTTCGGCCGCCGAGACGGCCTGGCTGATCAGCCGGTCGATCTGCTCGGGCGTGGCGATCTGGTTGCCGGCCAGCACCAGACCATAGCGCCAGACCATCAGCCGCTGCTCGGCCCAGAAGGTGAAGGCCCCCGACCAGACCATGTCGTTGGCGCGGTTCAGCACCTCGTAAAGCGCCGGCAGCTTCTCTGTCGGCGGATCCATCTCGAAGGTGGAGATCAGCCTGAGCGTCTCGTCATGGGCCGACCAGGCGAGTGTCAGCGAATAGGTGCGCCACTGGCCCTCGACCGCCATGGCGATCTGATCGTCCGTCACCCGGTCGAAATCCCAGTCATGCGATTCCGCCAGCGTCTCGACGATGTCGATGGGGTGAAGATCCCCGGAGGTGAGGTAGCTTTCCGATAGTGACATGCCCGGCCTCTGTTCTCTTTCGCCACTGGTGGGCAACGACCCACTAGGGCTGGGTGAGCCTACAAGGAACGGCGTTGCCTGTCGCCAGTCCTTACCAGATATGGTGGATGGCTGGACAGGCCCTGTAAAGAACTATTTTCGGGAAAGTTTCGTGCCGTGCGGGTTGACCCCGGCGCAGGCGGGTAAGCCGATCGGGGATATCCACAGAATCGAGCGCGCCCCATCGGGAGCGGCATGGTGCACGGCGGGTTGGCGCTCAGCCCTTTTTCTTGGCGTCCAGGGCGTCGAGGCGCGCTTTCAGCGCCTCGTTCTCCGCGCGCGCCTTCTGGGCCATGGCACGCACTGCATCGAACTCTTCGCGCGTCACGAAATCGCGTTCGGCCAGCCAGCGGTCGATCCAGCCCTTCATCGCCGTCTCGGCCTCCGACTTGGCACCCTGCGCCACGCCCATCGCATTCGTCATCAGTTTCGACATGTCGTCGAGAAACCTGTTCGGACCTTGCATGGCGTTCTCCCCTGGCCGGACCCCGTGCCCTATATGGGGGGCGGCGCCCGAAAGCTCAAGGTTGACATTGCCGCGCGGGCGCGGTCTGTCGGGCGGAAAGAGCCGAGGACAAAATGCAAGCTGCCATCGCCTTCCCAAATATTTCAAGCGACATCTTCTCGATCGATCTTTTCGGCATGACCTTTGCGCTGCGCTGGTACGCGCTGGCCTATCTGGTCGGCCTTGTCGCGGGGTGGAAGATCATTCAGGGGCTGATGCGCCGCCCGGCGCTCTGGCCCGCCAACCAGTCGCCGATGCCGCCCGAGCGGACCGAAGACCTGCTGACCTACATCGTCCTTGGGGTCATTCTCGGCGGGCGGCTGGGGTTCGTCCTTTTCTACCAGCCCGCCTACTACTTCCAGAACCCGGCCGATATCCTGAAGGTCTGGGAAGGCGGCATGTCCTTCCATGGCGGCTTTGCGGGCGTCATCGCGGCGGGGTTGCTCTTTTGCTGGCGGAATGGCGTGCGCCCGATGTTTCTGTCGGACGCCATGGCGCTGGTCGCGCCCATCGGCTTGTTTTTGGGGCGTTTGGCCAACTTTGTGAACGCAGAACTCTGGGGGCGGCCCACAACCCTGCCCTGGGGCGTGATTTTTCCGGGGGAAGCCGCACAGAACTGCGCAGGCTATGTGCCCGGCACCTGTGCCCGTCATCCGAGCCAGCTTTACGAGGCGGGGCTGGAGGGGCTGGTCCTTGGCCTGTTGCTTTTCTGGCTACTGCGGCGCGGTGCCCTGAAACATCCCGGCCGGATCACCGGGGCCTTCCTGCTGGGCTATGGGCTGGCGCGCTTCTTCGTCGAGTTCTTCCGGCAGGCCGATGCGCAGTTCATCACCCCGGACAATCCGCTCGGCCATGTGATCGGCGGGGCGACCCTTGGCCTGTCGATGGGCCAGCTTCTGACGCTGCCGATGATTGCGGCGGGCCTGTGGTTCCTGCAAAGGTCGCGCCGCCCGTGACCCCGCTCGCCCGGCATCTGGCCGCGCGAATCGGGGCCGGGGGTCCGATCAGCCTCTCGGACTACATGGCCGAATGCCTGCTGAACCCCCGCCATGGCTATTACGCCACCCGCGATCCGTTCGGGGCGGGCGGCGATTTCACCACCGCCCCGGAAATCAGCCAGATGTTTGGCGAACTTCTGGGCCTGTGCCTCGCCCAGTGCTGGATGGATCAGGGGTCGCCTGCATCAGTCCTTCTGGCCGAGATCGGACCGGGGCGCGGCACGCTGATGGCCGACATGCTCAGGGCGATGCGGTCTGTCCCCGGTCTGCTGGATGCGGCCCATGTGCATCTGATCGAAGCCTCGCCCACATTGCGCGCCCGGCAGCGCCAGACCATCGCCCACCATCAGGTCACCTGGCATGACCAGATCGACAGCCTGCCCGAAGGGCCGCTTTTCCTTGTCGCGAACGAGTTTTTCGACGCGCTTCCGATCCGGCAGTTCCGCCGCGACGGCCCGGTCTGGCGTGAGCGGCACATCGGCCTGGCGGCGGATGGCCAGCTTGTCCCCGGATTTGGCCCCCCGGCGGCATTCGCCGCGCTGACCGGCCGGCTGACCGATACGCCGGCAGGCGGCATCGTCGAACTTTGCCCGGCCCTCCCGGCCATCGCGGGCGATATCGCCCGGCGCATCGCCCGTCACGGCGGCGTGGCCCTCATCGCCGACTATGGCGGCTGGCACTCGCTGGGCGATACGTTTCAGGCGCTGAAGGCCCATGCCACCACTGACCCGTTCACGGAGCCGGGTCTGGCCGACCTGACCGCGCATGTGGATTTCGAAGCGCTCGCACGCGCCTTCCGCGCGGCCGGGGCAACGGCCACCGGCATGACCCCGCAGGGTGCTTTCCTGGAACGGCTGGGCATAGGCGCCCGGGCCGAACGGCTGGCCCGCACCCTTTCCGGTCCGGCACTCGAGGCCCATCAGGCCGCGCATCGTCGCTTGACCCATCCGGCAGAAATGGGACAGTTGTTCAAACTGATCGCCTGTCACCCGGCAGGAACACCGCCGCCACCCGGACTGGACCCCGCCTGATGCACGCCATGCTGGAAAAGCTGACGCACGAGGCTCTGACACCCCTGACGCACGGGTTCTTCACCCGGCGCGGCGGGGCGTCGTCGGGGATATTCACCGGGCTGAACTGCGGGCAGGGCTCATCCGACCAGTCCGAAGCCGTGGCGCTCAACCGCGAACGGGTGGCCCGCGCCCTCGGAACCGAAGCGCGGCACCTTCTGGGCGTCCATCAGGTCCACTCGCCCGACGTGATCACCGTCCGTGCCCCCTGGGACAAGCCGCCGATGGCCGATGCGCTGGTGACGAACCGTCCCGGCATCGCCCTGTCGATCCTGACCGCCGACTGCCAGCCGGTGCTGTTCGCCGATGCGGAGGCCGGAGTGATCGGCGCCGCCCATGCCGGCTGGCGCGGTGCGCTGGCCGGGGTGCTGGGCAATACGGTCGGTGCCATGGTCGCCCTTGGCGCGCGGCCCGACCGGATCAGCGCAGTGATCGGACCGACGATCAGCCAGCGCGCCTACGAGGTCGGACCGGAATTCATGGACGCCTTCCTTGCCGAAGATACCGCCTACGACCGGTTTTTCTCCGGGGGCGACGGCGATCGGCTGCATTTCGACCTGCCGGGCTTTGGCCTTCATTGCCTGCGGGAGACGGGCGTGGGCCGCGCCGAATGGACCGGCCACTGTACCTATTCCGACCCGGACCGCTTCTTCTCCTACCGCCGCTCCGTCCACCGGCACGAGGCCGACTATGGCCGCCTGATCTCTGCCATCCGGCTTTGACCCGCACGATTCGGCAGAATGCGGCCGAATTCCGGCAATGGTCGCACCAGTGGCGACAATCAACGGACCGCCACAGCGATTGACCGTTCATCTTCGTTAAAATTCGCGTCGATTTTGACAGGACGAAACGTCAGGTTCATACGGGGACACGGCCCTATTTCGGGTCGCACTGCCGACGGCGCACGCTTTTTCCCGTGTGACGAATTTTAGAAAGACCGAAAGGTTATTTGAGATGATGCATTCCGCCCCCCGGGCCGCGGCTTTTGCCGTGCCTGCCCTGAATCCCATGCCGAAGTCCGTCGCGCCCTACCTGCCCAAGGGCGCGCGTCCCGCGCCGCGCCCGCCGCGCCCGGCCTTCATGACCCGCCGCTATGAGACGACCTGGCTGACCAGTGACCGCCATATCGACAGCGCCACCCGCGTCGCCCCGGCGTTGCCGGAGTTCGAGGAAGCCTTTTCGGCCATCGCACGCGGCACGCTGGTCGAAACGACGCGGGGCTTCGTCGCGGTGGAGGATCTGGAGCCTGGCATGGTGGCCCTCACCGCCGAAGGCCGTCGCGAGACCATCACCTGGATCGGCTCGATGACCCTCTTCCCGCCGAACACGATCCCCGGCCTGGCCACCACCACCATGACACGCATCACCGCCGATGCTTTCGGCGGCGGTCGCCCGATGCCCGACCTGCTGCTCGGCGCCCAGGCGCGTATTCTGGTGAGGAACGCCCGGACCCGCGCCGCAGGCCATGCCGCCGCCTACCTGTCGGCCGCCACGCTGATCGACGGCGAAGCGATTGTCGAGGTGACGCCCGTGGCCCCGGTCACGATGTTTCACCTTGTGCTGGAGCGGCCGGGTTCGCTGGCCTGCGCGGGGATCGAGGTCGAAAGCTTCCACCCCGGCAAGAATGCCACCGACCGGATGGACCCGCAACTGGCCGCGCTGTTCATCGCGATGTTCCCGCAGATGAAGTGTTTCGCCGACTTCGGCACCATCGCGCATCCGCGCATGGTCGCCGATGATCTGGAAGATCTGCGCGCGGCCTGAGGGCTCCCAGGCGCGGCCGGGTCTCAGCCCAGCCGCGCGATCCGCGCCTCCAGCACGTCGAACGGCACGCCCGGCTGATCCTTGGCGCAGCGGATGACGAGCGAGGTCTTGACGCTCGCCACATTGTTGGCCCTCAACAGTTCCTCGGTGAGGAAATTCTGGAAGCTCGACAGGTCGGGCGCGACGCATTTCAGGATGAAGTCGATCTCGCCGTTCAGCATGTGGCATTCGCGGACCAGGGGCCAGTCGCGGCAGCGCTGCTCGAACGCCGCCAGATCGGCCTCGGCCTGGCTGTTCAACCCGACCATGGCAAAGACATGCACCTCGAACCCCAGTTCGCGCGGATTCACATCGGCATGATAGCCACGGATGTAACCCGCCTCCTCCAGCGTGCGCACCCGGCGCAGGCAGGGCGGCGCGGAAATGCCGACGCGGCTGGCCAGTTCCACGTTGGTCATGCGCCCGTCGGCCTGCAACTCTGACAGGATCTTGCGGTCGATCTCGTCGAGTTTGTGGCCAGCCATCGGGTCGTCTCCTTCAAGATTTCGCGGAACTTACCGCCGCGGGCGGGAATGCGCAATATTATTTCGTTTCCCGGCAATTTTCTGTTGCGCGATGGCCGCCATTCGGCCCTTCCCCCCCGGAACCGCGCCGATTATATCGCTGTGGGACAGAAGTGAAGAGGCAGGAAGATGGGCGCGACACGCCATACGAGAGTTCTGATCATCGGCTCCGGCCCCGCCGGTTACACGGCGGCCGTCTATGCCGCGCGCGCCATGCTGAACCCGATCCTGGTGCAGGGCATCCAGCCCGGCGGCCAGCTGACCATCACCACCGAGGTCGAGAACTGGCCCGGCGATACGCAGACGCAGGGCCCCGACCTGATGGTGCGGATGGAAGAACATGCCCGCGCCATGGGGACGGAGCTCATCTCCGACCATATCTCGGCGCTCGACCTCGCCAGACGCCCGTTCACCGCCACGGGCGACGGCGGCACGACCTACACCGCCGACGCGGTGATCCTCGCCACCGGCGCGCAGGCCAAGTGGCTGGGTATCCCGTCCGAGGAGAAGTTCAAGGGTTTCGGCGTCTCCGCCTGCGCGACCTGCGACGGGTTCTTCTATCGCGGCAAGGAAGTCGCCGTGATCGGCGGCGGCAATACGGCGGTGGAGGAGGCGCTGTTCCTCACGAACTTCGCCACCAAGGTCACGATCATCCACCGCCGTGACACGTTCCGGGCCGAGAAGATCCTGCAGGACCGCCTGTTCAAACATCCGAAGATCGAAGTGATCTGGAACCACACGGTCGAGGAGATTCTCGGCGAACCGGGCGGCGCGGGGGTGACCGGCGTGCGCATCAAGGCTGTGAACGGCGGCGCGGAACAGACCATCCCCTGCACGGGGTTCTTCGTGGCCATCGGCCATGCGCCAGCCTCCGAACTGGTCAAGGACCAGCTCGAATTGCATTCCGGCACCTATGTGAAGGTGCAGGCAGGGTCGACCGCGACCTCGATCCCCGGTGTCTTCGCCGCGGGCGACCTGACCGATCATGTCTACCGCCAGGCCGTGACCTCGGCCGGAATGGGCTGCATGGCCGCGCTCGACGCCGAACGCTGGCTTCAGGCGCAGGGCTGAGCCAACAACCTTCAGAAGATTTTTGACAAGAGTTTTTCCAGAACTCCTGCAGGCACGGGACCGAAGGCAGGCACCACCCGTCCCTTCGCCCTGATCCGGGGCAAAAACCGCCCTCCCGTTCGGCCATCGCGCCCTTGAGCGGGAATCCGTCCCGATCTTCCGCCGCAACGCGGCATTTCCGCCCTTTTGCGGGAAAATATTCCTATTTGCCTTGAAATCCCCCGCTTTCCGGCGCTAGACCGCCGCGCGAAAGCGGACTTATCCGCCGCCCTTATCCGCGAGGCTGACGTTTCATGGCACCGTCCAATCATGCTCCCGTTCCGGAGCTTTATGTTTCCCACGAATCCGCAGTGAAGCTGAAGGCCGAGGCGGGGAACCTCCCCTCCTGGGATCTCAGCCCGCGCCAGATCTGCGATCTGGAACTCCTGATGAACGGCGGCTTCCACCCGCTCAAGGGCTTCCAGTCCGAGGCCGACTATACCGGCGTCGTGGAAAACATGCGCACCGCCGACGGCACGCTCTGGCCGATCCCGGTGACGCTCGACGTCAGCGACAAATTCGCCGAAGGGGTCGAACCGGGTCAGGACATCGCGCTCCGCGATCCGGAGGGCGTGATCCTCGCCATCCTGTCCGTCACCGACAAATGGGCGCCGGACAAGAAGCGCGAGGCCGAAAAGGTCTTCGGCGCCGACGACATCGCCCATCCGGCGGTGAACTACCTGCATCACAAGGCCGGGAACGTCTATCTGGGCGGCCCGGTGACCGGCATCCAGCAGCCGGTGCATTATGACTTCAAGGGCCGCCGCGATACGCCGAACGAACTGCGCGCCTATTTCCGCAAGCTCGGCTGGACCCGGATCGTCGCCTTCCAGACCCGCAATCCGCTCCACCGCGCGCACCAGGAACTGACCTTCCGCGCCGCCAAGGAGGCGCAGGCCAACCTCTTGATCCACCCGGTCGTCGGCATGACCAAACCGGGCGACGTCGACCATTTCACCCGCGTCCGCTGCTACGAGGCGGTTCTCGACAAATACCCGGCCTCGACCACGCACCTCAGCCTGCTGAACCTCGCCATGCGCATGGCCGGCCCGCGCGAAGCGCTGTGGCACGCGATCATCCGCAAGAACCACGGGCTGACGCATTTCATCGTCGGGCGCGACCATGCCGGTCCCGGCAAGAACAGCCAGGGCAAGGACTTCTACGGCCCCTATGACGCGCAAACCCTGGTCGCCGAACACCAGAAGGAAATCGGCATCGAGATGCTCGACTTCAAGCAGATGGTCTATGTCCAGGAAAAGGCACAATATTTCCCGGTAGATGAGGTGCCGGAAGGCACCACGGTTCTGGACATTTCCGGCACCGAACTGCGCCGCCGCCTGCGCGAGGGGCTGGATATCCCGGACTGGTTCTCCTTCCCCGAAGTGGTGCAGGAACTGCGCCGCACCTCGCCACCGCGCGCGCATCAGGGCTTCACGGTCTTCTTCACCGGCTTCTCCGGCTCGGGCAAATCGACGATCGCCAACGCGCTGATGGTCAGGCTGATGGAAATGGGCGGACGGCCGACCACGCTTCTGGATGGTGACGTGGTGCGCAAGCACCTGTCCTCGGAACTGGGGTTTTCCAAGGAACACCGCGACATCAACATCAAGCGCATCGGCTATGTGGCCAGCGAGATCACCAAGAACGGCGGCATCGCCATCTGCGCGCCGATCGCCCCCTACACCGCCACCCGCCGTGCGGTGCGCGAGATGGTGGAGGCCTACGGCGCCTTCGTCGAGGTCCATGTCGCAACCTCCATCGAGGAATGCGAACGCCGCGACCGCAAGGGGCTCTACAAGCTGGCGCGCGAAGGCAAGATCAAGGAATTCACCGGGATTTCAGACCCTTACGAAGTCCCTGAGAACCCGGAACTGCGGGTCGAGACGGAAAAAGTGGACGTGGACAACTGCGCCCATCAGGTGATCCTGAAGCTGGAAAGCATGGGGCTGATCAAGGCGTAAAGGCCGGCGCCCGGCGGAACGACAAAAAACGCGGCAGGAAACTGCCGCGTTTTGTCATCTGCCGGGCCTGGGCGTCCGACGCGCCATCAATGCACGTTCACGGGCGCGCAGTCATTCTGGCGCGCCAGCGCGAACGCCTGCTTCCGGTCGGCGACCAGCGCCAGCCGCTCGCCGTCGGCATCATGCACCGCCCACAGCACTTCAAGACCACCCGCACGGGCTTTCACCTCGTCGGGCAGATCGGCGACGGCCACCGGGCGGACATAGACGATCCGTTCGCCCTCGTCGTGACCGAATTCATAGTTCGCATCCATCCTTGCCTCCTACTCCCGTGCGATCCGGATCGTCTGCACGATCGTATCCGGCACCGCGCGCCTGAGGTCGATGTGCAGAAGCCCGTTCTCCATCGACGCACCCGCGACCTCGACCCCCTCGGCCAGCACGAACGATTTCTGGAAGGCCCGCCCGGCGATGCCCCGATGCAGGAAGACCCGCCCTTCGGCCTCCTCGCCCTGCCGCCCGCGGATCACCAGCTGGCGGTCCTCGACCGTGATTGCCAGATCATCCTCGCGGAACCCGGCCACGGCGAGCGTGATGCGGAAGGCATTGTCGCCCGATTGTTCGATATTGAAGGGGGGATAACCTTCGGTCCCGCTTTTCGCGGTCCGCTCGACCAGCCGTTCAAGCTGATCGAAACCCAGAAGAAACGGGTGGGCAGCAAAGGTCAGTTTCGTCATCTGAGGCAAGCCCTTGAGTTAAGCGACGTGCGGCTGGGTCCCGAAGCGGCGGCCCCGCAGGCTGAATATGGGAAAGCCCCCGCCGACGGGCAAGGGCTGATCCGTGTGGGTGCGAGAATCTTTCCGCAAACCTGCGCAATTGCTATAGTTGATCACCCACCGGGGACGAGTCGGACCGAAAACCATGAATGCCCAGTTCGAGATGGACCAGGAAGAGGTCCTTCGCGTGAAACTTGAAGTGCTCCGCCAGGAGCACCGCGATCTCGACGAGGCCATCCGTGCGATGGAAGCCTCGGGCCGCGCCGATCAGCTTTCTCTCCGCCGGCTGAAGAAGCAGAAGCTGCACCTGAAGGACCAGATCGCCCGGATCGAAGATATCCTGACCCCCGACATCATCGCCTGACCGCCCGCCCCGGGGGCAAGACCCTTGGACCGGGAATCTGCCGGCCCGCGGCAGCTTTCCCAAAAACTTTCGCCCGCAGGGATCGCGCCCCGCATTGCGCCGGGGGCGGCGGCCATGGTAGTGCGCCCGAACGGAAGCGGGGGCAGCGATGGCACTTCAGGTCGGCATCATCATGGGCTCGCAGTCGGACTGGCCGACGATGAAAGAGGCCGCCGACATCCTCGACCAGCTCGGTATCGCCTATGAGACAAAGATCGTCTCGGCCCACCGCACGCCCGACCGGCTCTGGGCCTATGGCAAGGCGGCGGCGGATCGCGGGCTTCAGGTGATCATCGCCGGCGCGGGCGGCGCGGCGCATCTGCCGGGCATGATGGCCTCCAAGACCCGCATCCCGGTGATCGGCGTCCCGGTCCAGACCAGGGCCCTCTCCGGCGTCGACAGCCTCTATTCCATCGTCCAGATGCCCAGGGGCTATCCGGTCGCGACCATGGCCATCGGCGCCGCCGGGGCCGCGAACGCCGGCCTTCTGGCCGCCGGCATCCTCGCGCTGCACGATCCCGACCTCGCCCGGCGCCTCGACGCCTGGCGCGAGGCGCTGTCCGCCTCCATCCCCGACGAGCCTTCGAATGACTGACCTGTTGCCCCCCGGCGCCACCATCGGCATCCTCGGCGGCGGCCAGCTTGGCCGGATGCTGTCGGTGGCGGCCGCACGCCTTGGCTTCCGCACGCACATTTACGAGCCCGCCGCCAGCCCCCCCGCCGCCGACGTGGCTCATGCCGTCACCACCGCCCCCTATGAGGATGCCAGCGCACTGGAGGCTTTCGCCCGTTCGGTGGATGTCATCACCTATGAATTCGAGAATGTGCCAACCTCGGCGCTCGACCTGCTGGAGAGGCTGCGCCCCATCCGCCCGAACCGGCGCGCGCTGGCCACCAGCCAGGACCGGATCCTTGAGAAGGATTTCCTGTCCGGCATCGGACTGACCACCGCCCCCTATGCCGCCGTCAGCGATGCGCAAAGCCTCGGGGTCGCGCTGGCGCGGATCGGCGTGCCGGCAATCCTCAAGACAACCCGCCTTGGCTATGACGGCAAGGGCCAGGCGCGGATCAGGTCCGCCGCCGACGCCCGCGAAGCGTTGGCCGCGATGAAGGGGGCGCCCGCCGTTCTGGAAGGCTTCGTCGACTTCACCTTCGAGGCCTCCGTCATCGCCGCCCGCGGACTGTCCGGCGAGGTCGCGGCCTATGATCCGGGCGAGAATGTCCACCGCGACGGCATCCTGCACACCACGACCGTGCCCGCCCGCCTGACCCCCGGCCAGCGCACCGACGCGGTGCTGCTGGCGGCGCGGATCCTCAATGCGCTCGATTATGTCGGCGTGATCGGCGTGGAGCTTTTCGTCACGCCCACCGCGCTCGTCGTCAACGAAATCGCCCCGCGCGTCCATAATTCCGGCCACTGGACCCAGAACGGCTGCGCGGTCGACCAGTTCGAACAGCATGTCCGCGCGATCACCGGCTGGCCCTTGGGCGACGGCGCGCGGTTTGCCGATGTGGAGATGCTGAACCTGATCGGCGCCGATATGGCCGGTGTCCCCGCCCTTGCCCGGCAAAAGGACACGGCGATCCACCTCTATGGCAAGGCCGAAGCGCGACCGGGCCGCAAGATGGGCCATGTGAACCGCATCCTGCGGCACGGCTGACCCGCGCGAAGCGCGAGATGAAATCGGGCCACGCCGCTTGCATCGCCGCGCGGCTGGCCTACTCTCCCGGCAGGACAGGAGAGACCCATGACGCTGACCGATCATTCCGCCTCCGACCTGATGCGGATGCTCCGCTTGCGTCGGGTGTCCGCTGCCGAGATCATGACCGACCACCTCGATCGGATCGCCGCGGTGAATCCGACGATCAACGCCATCGTCTCGCCCATCGACCCCGACGCGGCATTGCGCCTCGCCCGGGCGGCCGACAATGAGGAACCCAAGGGCTGGCTGCACGGCCTGCCGCTTGCCCCCAAGGACCTGGTGGCAACCAAAGGGTTGCGCACCACCTGGGGCTCGCCGATCTTCGCCGGTTTCATCCCCGATCACGACGATCTGGTGGCCGCCCGGATGCGGCAGGCGGGCGGCCTGTTCATCGGCAAGACCAACACCCCCGAATGGGGCCACGGCTCGCACAGTTTCAATCCCGTGCACGGCACCACGCTGAACCCCTATGACCGGACGCTGAGCGCGGGCGGCTCGTCCGGCGGCGCGGCGGCGGCGCTGGCCGCGCGGCTTCTGCCGGTGGCGGACGGGTCGGACATGATGGGATCGCTCCGCAACCCCGCCGCCTTCTGCAATGTCTACGGCTTCCGCCCGACCTGGGGCCTTGTCCCGCAAGATGCCGAGGGCGACACGTTCCTGGCCACGCTCGCAACCGAGGGGCCGATGGCCCGCACCATCGAAGACCTCGCCCGGCTGCTGGAAACCCTGTCCGGGCCGAACCCCGAAACACCCTTTGGACGCCCGTCGGAACCTTTCGCCGACCGGCTCGACCGCGACATCCGCGGCCTGCGCATCGGCTGGCTTGGCGACTGGGGCGGGGCCTATGCGATGGAACCAGGCATCCTCGCCCAGTGCGAAAGCGCGCTGAAAACCTTCGAAGCCCTCGGCGCCATCGTCGACCCCCTGCCCCCGCCCTTCCCGGCCGAACATCTGTGGCAAGCCTGGATCACGCTGCGCGCCATGCTGAACGCCGGCGGCTTCCGCCCGATCTACGAAAAGCCCGAACGCCGCGCGCTGCTGAAGCCCGAGACGCTCTGGGAAATCGAGCAGGGCCAGCGGACGACGGTGGCGGAGGTCTACGAGGCCTCCACGATCCGCTCGCGCTGGTATGCCCATGCCGCGTGCCTGTTCGACCGTTACGACGCACTGGTCCTGCCGGCCGCGCAGGTCTGGCCCTTCCCCGCCGACTGGCGCTGGCCGCGCGTGATCGACGGTCGGGCCATGGACACCTACCACCGCTGGATGGAGGTCGTGGTGCCCGTGTCGCTGATCGGCCTTCCCGCGCTCTGCCTGCCTGCGGGCTTCGGTGCGGCGGGCCTGCCGACGGGGATGCAGCTGATCGGCGCAACTGGGACCGATGCCAAAATCCTTGCGATCGGCCAGGCCTTTCACCGGGCGACCGACTGGCCGGGCCACAGACCCCCGGATCCTTGACGCCAACGCCAACGCCGCCCGGCTGTCCGGTCCCGCCCTCGTTGCAGCGGTTCGCAAGCGGCTTTCGCGCGCTGGTGCCGTCGGTTAGGCTTTCCGCATGGAAGACAAGACCCGCTTTCCCCGCCTGCGCCTCAGGATCATGCTCGCCCCCGGCCTGTGGCTGGGGCCGGGCAAGGCCGACCTTCTGGAAGGGATCGCCGACACCGGCTCCATCGCCGCGGCCGGACGGCGGATGGGGATGAGCTACAAGCGCGCCTGGGGGCTGGTCGAGGGGCTGAACGCCACATTCAGCGCACCGCTGGTCGCAGCCAGCCGGGGCGGGGCCGCCCACGGCGGGGCCGGGCTGACGCCGCTCGGGACCGAGGTGCTGGCGCTCTATCGGCGGGCCGAGGCGGAAAGCGCGGCGGCAAGTGCCGGAGCCCTGGCACGGATCGGTGCGCTGGTGCGGGCCTCCGATATATCCGGCCAGGAATAACGCTTGCCGCATGACGGGCTGCGTTATATCCATCCAGACATAACGAAATGCTGGACGACCCTGATGCCCCGCGCCCCCCGGCCCCTTCTCCTCCTGACCGCGGGCCTCGCCCTCCTGCCGCTTGCCGCGACGGCCGACAGCGCGATCCTCGCCGTCGCCACCAATTTCGCACCGACCGCCGAACGGCTCGCGGCAGACTTCTCCGCAAGCTCCGGCCATGGGATCACCGTCACCGGCGGTGCGACCGGCAAGCTTTATGCCCAGATCGGCGCGGGCGCACCGTTCGACGCTTTCCTCTCCGCCGACCAGACGACCGCCGAGGAACTGGTCCTCGACGGACTGGCCATCGCGGACAGCCGCTTCACCTACGCGACCGGACGGCTCGCGCTCTGGTCGGCCGATCCCGGCCGCGATCTGGGTGATCCGAAGGCCGCGCTGCTGGCCGCGCCCCATGTGGCGATCGCCAACCCCGACCTTGCGCCCTATGGCAAGGCCGCGATGGAGGTCATTGAAAAGCTCGGGCTTGCCGCAGACCTTCAAGGCAGGATCGTCACCGGCGAAAACATCGGCCAGGCCCAGTCGATGGTGGCGAGCGGCGCGGCGGAACTGGGTTTCGTCGCGGCCCCCGCCCTTGTCGGCAGAACCGACGGCGCCTTCTGGCTCGTGCCCGCCGACCGCCACGCCCCGCTGCGCCAGGAGGCGGTCCTTCTGACCCGCGGCGCCGGAAATGCGGCCGCCGAAGGCTTCCTTGCCTATCTGGCCGGGCCGGAGGCGAGGAAGATCATCGCCGGTGCCGGCTATGGGGTCGACTGACATGCCCGATCTCGGCCCGCTCTGGCTGACGCTGCAACTGGCCCTTCTGGTCACGGTCCTGCTCCTGCTCCTCGGCACCCCCCTGGCCTGGTGGCTGTCGCAAAGCCGCTCGCGCCTGGCCCCGGTGGTGGAAGCGGTGACGGCCCTGCCGCTTGTCCTGCCGCCAACGGTTCTCGGCTTCTACCTGCTCCTCGCGCTCAACCCCAGCGCTCCGATCGGCGCTTTCTGGCTGCGCCTGACCGGCGGGACGCTGACCTTTTCCTTCGCGGGCCTCGTCGTCGCCTCGCTGCTCTACTCGCTGCCCTTCACCGTCCAGCCGCTTCAGGGCGCGTTCACCGCCCTCGGCCGCGCACCGATGGAGGCGGCCACGACCCTTGGCGCCCGGCCGCTCGACGCCTTCCTGACCGTGATCCTGCCGCTGTCGGCGCGCGGCTATCTGACCGCCGCCGTCCTGACCTTCGCCCATACGCTGGGCGAGTTCGGCGTGGTCCTGATGGTCGGCGGCAACATCCCGGGCCAGACCCGCACCGTCTCCATCGCGATCTACGAACAGGTGGAGCGGATCGACTATGCCGCAGCCCATGTGCTGTCGGCCATCCTTCTGGTGCTGTCCTTCCTGATCTTGCTGGCGCTTTACAGCGTGAACGCCCGCGCGCGGGGCGGCACGGCGCCATGAAGACGCTCGACCTCTCCATCCGCCTGACCCGCGGCACGCAGGATCTGCTGGTCGAGCAGAGCCTGCCGATGGACGGGCTCACCGCGATCTTCGGCCCCTCGGGCGCGGGGAAATCGACGCTCCTGCGGGTGATTGCCGGCTTCGAGCCGACCGGCGGCCGGGTCATCTTCGCCGGCCAGGTCTGGGAAGAGGGTCGGCGGTTCATGCCGCCGCACCGGCGCGGCGCGGTCTGCCTCTTTCAGACGCCCCGGCTTTTCCCCCATCTCGACGTGGCGGGCAACCTTGCCTATGCCGCCCGCCGCGCCGGGGCCCTGGCGGACCTGCCCGGCGCAATCGAGCGCTTCGACCTGACCCCGCTCCTGTCCCGCCGCACCCCCAGCCTGTCGGGGGGCGAAGCGCAGCGGGTGGCGCTCGCACGGGCGCTTCTGGCAAGACCCCGGCTTCTGCTGATGGACGAACCCCTCTCGGCGCTGGACGGGGCGCGACGCGCCGAGATCCTGCCCCTGATCGAGGATCTGGCCGAACGGTCCGGCGTGCCGATCCTCTATGTCAGCCATGCGCTTCCCGAAGTCGCGCGCCTTGCCCGGACGGTTCTGGCGCTGGCCGGCGGCCGGGTGCAGGCCCTTGGCCCCACGGCCGAAGTGCTGGCCGACCCGGCCGCAGGTCCGGCCTTCGGCGGCGAGGAACCGGGAAGCCTGGTCGAGGCGGTCTGGATGGGGATGGATGACGACGGCCTCGCCCGCCTGCAGGTCGGCGACCAGACCCTGATCGTGCCCGCCCTCCGCGCCGCGCCGGGCGAAAGGCTCCGGCTCCTGATCCGCGCCCGCGACATCATGATCGCGCGGCACCGGCCCACGGGCCTGAGCGCGCTCAACATCCTGCCCGCGGAAGTGCTGCGCATCGCGGAGCTCGACGGAACTTCCGCCGATGTGGTCCTGCGCGCGGCGGGGACGGACCTGCGCGCGCGCCTGACCCGCCGGTCGGTGGCGGCGCTTGGCCTTCGGCCGGGGCTTGGTTGTTTTGCCGTCCTGAAATCGGTCGCACTGGCCCGGGAGTGACATCCTTTCGGTGCCCTCCGGGGAGATTCATCGACAGAAAATGCGGGGCCGGCGCCGCGCGGGCGGCTCAGGGCAGCAACCGGCGCACCGCCTCCGTAAAGGTCAGCGCGTGATCGAACCGGCCCTTCTGCAGAAACTCCATCACTTGCGCGATCACCAGCGGGTTGTTCATCATGAACGTATGGGTGACGGGCAGCACGATATGATCATCCATCCCCCTCAGCTTCGTCGCCTCGACCGAAACCTTGCCGTCATCCGCGCCTTCGATCACATAGGAATAGAGCGGATTGAGCGTGCGGTCGCCGGCGATGATCCCAAGCTCGAACCGCGCCGCGCCGAGCAGGTTCGGCGTGCTGCCCGGCGTCGTGCCGAGTTCCAGCCCCGCCGGTCCGTTCAACCATTGAAAGGCCCCGAGATCGCCGAAGGCGTCCACCAGTTCGGACCCCTTGTTCGGCGGCGCAAGCATGACCACCCGGCCCATCACCGGCGGCCGGTGCTCCTGCAGCCAGGCCCGCGCCAGGATGCCGCCCATCGAATGGGTGACAAAATTCACCCTCTCCGCCCCGCAGGCCGCAACCGCCGGGCCGACATACCCCTCCACCAAGTCGGCGATGCCTTGCTCGGTCGACGGATAGTCGGAGTTGATCACGCGGTATCCCGCTCGCTCCAGCGCCTTTTGCATGATGAGAAGCGAGGCATCGCTGCGCGCCAGCCCGTGCAGCAGCACCACGCACTCGGCCCGTGCGGCGGCGGGCAGGAGCAGGATCAGGGCAAGGAGCATCCGTTTCAGCATCCGCCCACGATAGTCGCGCCTTCCCCCCGCGGCCAGAGTGCTTGCGCCCGGCCGGCGGAGAGGGCAGTCTCCCGCCCATGAAAACCCGCTCGCCCCGCCTTGCCGCCCGCGCCCTCCTTCTGCACGAAGGGCGGCTCTTGCTGGTGAACGCCTATCCGGGCCGGCGCTCCGACCTCTGGTGCGCGCCGGGCGGCGGCGTCGAACCCGGCCGCTCGCTTCCCGACAATCTGCGGCGGGAAGTCCATGAGGAGACGGGGCTTGAAATCACCGTCGGGCCGCTGGCGCTCGTCAACGAATTCCATGACCCGAGGTCCGGTTTCCATCAGGTCGATCTCTTCTTCCGGGCGACGATCACCGCCGGGCGGATCGACCCGGCCTGGATCGACCCCGCGGGCGTCGTCACCAGCCGCCGCTTCTTCGCGCGGGAGGAGATGACCCGCATCCGCTTCAAGCCCGACAGCCTGCCCGCCGTCGCCTTTGGCCCCGGCGGCCCGGCCCACTACGACCCGCTGGAGGTCATCGTCGTATGAGCCGCGCCTTCGTGAAGGAGGACGGGCCGGACAATGAACCCCTGCCCGACCTGCCGATTTCCCCGCATCCCAACTTTGTCACCCGGCGCGGCCTTGAGGCGCTGAAGGACCGCCTGGCCGACCGGCTGGCGGCGCTTCAGGCGCTGAAGGCCCGCGCCGACCGGCTCGACCGGCTGCCGGAAAAGGCGGCCGAGCGTGACATCCGCTATCTGGAGGCACGGCTCAGAACCGCGCTGCTGGTCACGCCCCCCGCCTCGGCGCCGGAGGCCGCCTTCGCCACCGCCGTGACCGTCGCCGACGCAGAGGGCCGCGAGATCACCTACGAGATCGTGGGCGAGGATGAGGCCGACGCCGCCCTGAACCGCATCGCCCCGCAATCGCCGCTCGCCCGTGCGCTCCTCGGGGCCCGGCCGGGGGATCTGGTGACCTGGCGGCGGCCGGCCGGCGCGGTGGAACTGGAAGTCCTTGCCATCCGGGCGCTCGCATGATGATCCGCGCCCTGCACCCGACCGATGACCGCACGCTGGTCGATGCCTTCTTTCAGGAGGCAAGCGACTATATCACCATCGAACGCGGCGCCGGCCCCGGACCTGAAGTCACGGAAGAATTCTTCACCGACGCGCCCCCCGGCTGCGATCCCGCCACCTCGCTCCGGCTCGGCCTGTTCGACGGCCCGCGGCTGATCGCCCTCGCCGAAGCGGGCTTCGGCTTCCCCGAACCGGGCGATGCCTACCTCGGCCTGATGGTCGTCTCGCCCGCCGCGCGCGGCACGGGGGCCGGCCCCCGCCTGCTCCGCCATATCGAGGGCGCGGCCCGCAGCCGCGCCT
>CAZRKU010000001.1:115461-131781 GCA_964600685.1 uncultured Frigidibacter sp.
GCCGCGCCTTCTGGGAACGCGAGGGCTTCACCACCGTCCTGACCGACAGCCCGGTCACGCTCGGGTCCAGGACCCAGATGGCGCGGCGCATGGGCAAGGCGCTTCACGCCGGCCCGGCGACGGACATGTCGCCGCTCCGCCCCTCCTGACCGCCGCCGCCAGCACGCTCTTCGCGCCCGACCGGCTCATCGCTCAGCGCCACGCCGCCCCGGCATCACCGACAGGCCGACACCGCCCAGCACCAGAACCGCCGCGGCAAGAAAGGTCGCGTCCGGCCTTTCGCCGAGCAGCGCAAAGCCGCCCGCCGCCGCAATCACCGGCACGGTCAGTTGCGCCACCCCGGCGCGCGTGGCCCCGAGCGCGGGCAGGAGCCGATACCAAAGCGCATAGCCCAGCCCCGACGTGACGATGCCCGACAGAAGCGCCAGTCCGACCCCGGCAAGGGTCAGGCCGCGACCGCCCGCCAGCGCAGGCATCATCAGCGCGGCCAGCCCCGCCACCGGCGCGGCCAGCAGGAAATTCGCCGCCGTCCCGGCCAGCGGATCGGCCTCGCGCCGTCCGGCCAGCGAATAGAGCCCCCAGCCGACCCCCGCGAGGGCCATCGACAAGGCGGGCAGAACCGAAATCCGCTGCGCCTCGTGCGGCCATAAAAGCCAGATCAGCCCGGCCAGCGCGATCCCGGCCCCAAGCCACCGGCGCGGCGGAACCTGTTCCCGCCCCGCCAGCGCCCCGCCAAACATGGCGATCTGGACGCTGGCGAACAGGATCAGCGCGCCCACACCCGCACCAAGCGCAAGATAGGCCATTGAAAAGCCGACCATATAGACCAGCAGCGTCGCCGCGCCGATCCAGCGCGGGCGCCCGTTCAGCTCCAGCCCCTTGCCGGAAAGACGGATCAGCACCCAGAGCGCGGCTGCCCCGGCCGTCAGCCGGATCGCCGCGAAGTCCAAAGGGTCCGTCCCCTGCCCGAGGATCGCCATCCGGTTCAGCACCGAGTTGGCGGCGAAGGCGCACATGGTCAAGGCGGTCAGAACGAAAAGCCGCATGGCTGGTCCCCGGTTCGAAACGACGTGGCCGACCCTGCGGCCCGCACCGGAACATGCCCCGGCCACCGGCCCGGGACCGCGCCCGTCGCGGTCAGGACGCAACTCGACAGACGGCATGCTGCACGGGCTTCAACGGGACGATCCCCGCCAGCCCCTTGTAGTCACCCCTGGGCAACCAGCTGCCGATGGTGCGGATCAGGCGCGGATCGCCGGACAGGAACAGCCGCCCCTCGGCAATCTCGCGGGCAACCGTCGTGCGCCACAACATGATGGCGGCAAGCGAAGCGGCGGATGTCTCCACATAAAGATCGACGTCCGTTTTCCGATCGTAAGAGCAGATCTCGACCTCGGTGCCGGGCTGCGCCACGACCCAGTAACAGTCATAGTCCGAGGTGACATTGGCAAAATGAAACCGCATGACCACCCGGCGCGGCGGCAGTTCGCCCACGTCCAGCAGGCGCCGCATCTTCCACATCAATGCCGACAGGTTCGGTTCGCGTACCGCAACCTCTGCCTCGATGTTGCGCTGCGCCCAGTCCGACAGCGCAGTCAATGCCGGCTCAAGCGCGATGGCCTTGGCGGTGCGCAGATAGTCGATGTTGCCGGTGGCGCGGTCCTCGACCCGCTCGACCAGGCCTGCGACCTCCATCTCCTTCAGCCGCCGCGACAGCAGCGCGGGCGAGATGTGCCCGATGCCGCGGCGGATGTCGTTGAAGCGGCTCGACCCGCACCACAGCTCGGTCAGGATCTGGATGGTCCAGCGCGGTTCCAGATACTCGCAGGCCTTGGAGATCGGGCAGATGAGGCCATAGGGCTTGCTTGGCATCGGCTTTGCCTCCCGCAGCCAGTCTAAGGCAAAGGGCGCCACCGATCCAGTTCACATTCTGTATCGGGTCCGGTTCAGTCGCGGAACTGGCCCGCATGGCAGATGAGGCCGCATGATCAACCCCAGGAAGACAACGCTCAGGAAGGTATCGCGATGCACCGCACTCACCCATCCACAACCCCGCAGCAGACAAACCACCTGCCGCCGTTCGGCGGAGTCGGCTGGTTCGTGGCCATCGTCAGCGAATTGGGGCGCAGGCGCTCCCTCCTGCGGGAACTCCGCGGACTGACGACGGCACAACTGAAGGACATCGGCCTGACCGAGGCAGACGTCGACGCGGTCCGCCTGCAGAAACTGGCGGACGACGCAGCCAGCGGTCTTGCCGCCACGATCCGGGAACGGGGCGACAACTGGTAGAAGGGGGCCAAAGGGGGCCGCTGAAACAGAAAGGGGCGCCAACCGGCGCCCCTTTCCGACTTCCCGAAGGAAATTTGTCACATCATGCCGTCCATGCCGCCCATGCCGCCGCCCATGCCGCCGCCAGCCGGGGCATTGTCCTTGGGCTTTTCGGCGATCATGGCTTCGGTGGTGATCAGAAGACCCGCGACCGAGGCCGCATCCTCAAGCGCGGTGCGCACGACCTTGGCCGGGTCGATGACGCCGAACTTGAACATGTCGCCATATTCTTCGGTCTGGGCGTTGAAGCCGAACTTCGGATCGTCGGACTCGCGGACCTTGCCGGCCACGACCGACCCGTCCACACCGGCGTTCTGCGCGATCTGGCGCAGCGGGGCTTCCAGCGCCTTGCGCACGATCACGATGCCCGCGGTCTGATCGGCATTCGCGCCGGTCATGCCCACGAGCTTCTTGGACGCCTGAACCAGCGCCACGCCGCCGCCGACAACGATGCCTTCCTGAACCGCCGCACGGGTGGCGTTCAGCGCGTCGTCCACACGGTCCTTGCGCTCTTTCACTTCGATCTCGGTCATGCCGCCGACCTTGATCACCGCAACGCCGCCCGCCAGTTTCGCCACACGTTCCTGCAGCTTCTCACGGTCGTAGTCCGAGGTGGTTTCCTCGATCTGGGTGCGGATCTGGGCGACGCGCGCCTCGATCTCTTTCTTGTCGCCGGCACCGTCGATGATCGTCGTGTTGTCCTTGTTGATCGAGATCTTCTTGGCGCGGCCGAGCATGTCGATGCCGACATTCTCGAGCTTCATGCCGAGGTCTTCGCTGATCACCTGACCGCCGGTCAGGATGGCGATGTCCTGCAGCATGGCCTTGCGGCGGTCGCCGAAGCCCGGCGCCTTGACGGCGGCGATCTTCAGGCCGCCGCGCAGCTTGTTGACCACGAGGGTCGCCAGAGCCTCGCCTTCGACATCCTCGGCCACGATCACCAGCGGGCGCTGCGACTGGATCACCGCCTCCAGCAGCGGCACCATCGGCTGCAGCGACGACAGTTTCTTCTCGTGCAGCAGGATGTAGGCGTCTTCCAGATCGGCGATCATCTTGTCGGCGTTGGTCACGAAATAGGGCGACAGATAGCCCCGGTCGAACTGCATGCCTTCAACAACGTCGGTCGAGGTCTCAAGACCCTTGTTCTCCTCGACGGTGATCACGCCCTCGTTGCCGACCTTCTGCATCGCGTCGGCGATCTGGCGGCCGATCTCGACTTCGCCGTTGGCGGAAATCGTGCCGACCTGCGCCACTTCGGCACTGCCGGTGACCTTGCGCGAGGCGGCCTTGATCGCTTCGACGACCTTGGCGGTCGCCATGTCGATGCCGCGCTTCAGATCCATCGGGTTCATGCCGGCGGCAACCGCCTTCATGCCTTCCTTGACGATGGCCTGGGCCAGAACGGTGGCGGTGGTGGTGCCGTCGCCCGCTTCGTCGTTGGTGCGGGAAGCGACTTCCTTCACCATCTGCGCGCCCATGTTCTCGAACCGGTCGGCCAGTTCGATCTCCTTGGCAACCGTCACACCGTCCTTGGTGATGCGCGGCGCGCCGAAGGATTTTTCGATCACCACGTTGCGGCCTTTCGGACCCAGCGTCACCTTGACCGCATCGGCAAGGATGTTGACGCCGCGCAGCATCCGGTCGCGGGCATCGCTGTCAAACCGTACGTCTTTAGCAGCCATCTTGGCTTCTCCTCAGAATTTTGTTTCGGGACGGAAAGGGACGATCTCAGGCGATGATGCCGAGAATGTCCGATTCCTTCATGATCAGCAGTTCTTCGCCGTTCAGCGTCACTTCGGTGCCCGACCATTTGCCGAAGAGGATACGGTCGCCCTTCTTCACCGACATCGGGATCAGTTCGCCCGAATCCTTGCGCGCGCCCTCGCCCACGGCGACCACTTCGCCCTCGGCCGGTTTTTCCTTGGCGCTGTCGGGGATGATCAGACCGCCCTTGGTCTTGTCCTCGGACTGGATACGCTTGACGACAACACGGTCATGCAGCGGTTTGAAAGCCATCTGGTAACACTCCCTTGGGTTTCCAGGTTCAAATTGAATTAGCACTCCATGATAGCGAGTGCTAACGACGCGCTAGTTAGGCGCGGCCTGCGCGCGAGTCAACGGCCAATGCCGGAAAATTCGCGCGCCTCCGGGATGGCCAACCGCCGCCGTGCGTGGCAGGCTGCCCGCATGATGCGCCATTTCTCCTTGCTGTTTCTCGCGCTTGCGGCCTCGCTGGCCATGGCTCTGGCCCTGCCCGCGTCCGCCCGGGCCGCCCCCTGCGGGGGCCGCGATCTTCTGCCCGGCCTGCCCGCCGGTCAGCGCGCCGAACTGGATCAGGCGATCGCCGCCAGCCCCTATCCCAGCGGCAACCACTGGCGGGCGACGAAGGACGGCAGCACCATCGACCTGGTCGGCACGCTCCACCTTTTCGACCCGCGCATGGAGGCGATTGTCGAACGGCTGACGCCCCTGATCGCCGCGGCCGACGCCGTCTATTTGGAAGCGACCGAAAAGGAGTTCGCCGAGATCAAGGCGGCCATGGCCCGTGATCCGGCGATGCTGGTCACGACCGGCCCGACTCTCCCCGAACGGCTCAGCGCGGCGGAATGGCAAAGCCTGTCCGCCGCCATGTCCGAACGCGGCATCCCGCCCTTCATGGCCTCCAGGTTCCGGCCCTGGTATGTGACCATGCTGCTGGGCATCCCGCCCTGTGCCATGGCCGAATACATGAACGGCGGCAAGGGCCTCGATCACCTGATCGGCCAGACCGCCAAGGCGGAAGGAGTGCCGACGCTCGCGCTTGAACCCTATGACACGGTCTTCCGCATCTTCGCCGACCTGACGCCCGCGGACGAGATCGCCATGATCCGCCTCTCGCTCGCGCAGGCGACCGATGCCGAAGATACGTTCGCCACCATGCTGACCAGCTATTTCAGCGAAAACCACCGCGCGCTGTGGGAGTTCAGCCGCCTGACCGCCCTGGCCGGGGCCACGGACCCCCAAAAAGCCGCCAGCGACTTCGCCAGGATGGAGGCGGCCATCCTGACCGGCCGCAACCGGCACTGGCGCGAGGTTCTGGCCAGGGCCGCGCCCGGCAAGACCCTGGTGGTTGCCGTCGGCGCCGCCCATCTGGGCGGGGCGCAGGGGCTTTTGAACCTGCTCGCCCGGGACGGCTACCGGCTGACCCGGGAACCTTTCTGACCCGGCCCCGACTTCAGCCCTGCGATCAGATGCGCCAGCGTCCCGGCATCCGGCGCGGCCCGCGTGACATTCCCGGCGCCAGCCCCTATAAGGCGCGCGAATTTTCCTTGCAGAACGGACGCTCCCCATGACCACGCTGGTTTTCGGCCATAAATCCCCCGACACGGATTCCACCGGCTCGCCCCTGATCTGGGCCTGGTATCTGTCCGAAGTGAAAGGCACCCCGGCCAAGGCCGTGCTTCTGGGCGAGCCGAACACCGAAGCGGCCTTCGTTCTGAAACACTGGGGCCTGACCAAGCCCGGGATCATTTCCGACGTGAGTGCCGACGACGAGGTGGTGATCGTCGACACCAACAACCCCGCCGAACTGCCGCCCTCCATCAACGACGCGAAAATCATGGCCATCATCGACCATCACATGCTGGTGGGCGGGCTGAAGACCAAAAACCCGATCGACATCACCATACGGCCGCTGGCCTGCACCGCGACGGTCATGCACGACCTGATCGGCGCCGATCTGGCCCGGGCCCCGAAGGCGATCAAGGGCGCGATGCTGTCGTGCATCCTCTCCGACACGCTCGAATTCCGCTCGCCCACCACCACGCCGCACGACAAGGCGGTGGCCGAGAAACTCGCCGCCGATCTGGGCGTGAAGATCGCCGACCTCGCCGCCCTGATGTTCGCCGCCAAGTCCGACGTGTCGGCCTTCTCCGACGCCGAACTCCTGCGCATGGACAGCAAGGAATACAACATCGACGGCAAGGAACTCAGGGTCTCGGTCCTTGAAACCACCGCCCCCAGGGTGGTGCTCGACCGCAAGGCCAGCCTGATGGCCGCGATGGAAGGCGTCGCCCGCCAGGACGGCGCCGATCAGGTTCTCCTGTTCGTCGTCGACATCCTCCGCGAGGAAGCGACCCTTCTCGTCCCGAACGATCTGGTGAAGCGCATCGCCGAAGCCTCCTTCCCCTGCACGGTGGCGGGCGACACGGTGGTCCTGCCCGGCATCATGAGCCGGAAGAAACAGATCATCCCGGCGCTCAAGATGTGATCTTTAAGGGCTGTCGGCCACGCCCGGCAGCCCGCTTCCTGTCCCTACGCCTGCCATACGTTTGCCATACGCTTTGCATACGCCAAGCGCCCCCATCTTGTTCAGCGATTTCAGGCCCCTATGACCCGCATCCTCGCCTCGCTCTCCGAAGTGGCCGCCAGCTACGACACGCTCTTCTGCGACCTCTGGGGCTGCCTGCACAATGGCCGCGCGCCCTACCCCGCCGCCGTCGCCGCCCTGCAAGCGTTCCGCGCCAAGGGGGGCCGGGTGGTCCTTCTGACCAACGCGCCGCGCCCCTCGAAATTCGTCATGGCCTCGCTCGACCGGATGGGTGTGCCGCGCGACAGCTGGGATCTCGTCGTCTCCTCGGGCGATGCGGCGCAATATGCGATGCTGTCGGGCGCGGTGGGCACCCGGGTCTGGCACCTCGGGCCCGACAAGGATGACGGCTTTTTCAATGACTTGCCCGAGGACGCACCCGCCGCCACGATCACCCGCGTCGCGCTTGAGGAGGCCGAGGGCATCGTCTGCACCGGCCCGTTCGACGAACTGGCCGACGTGCCCGAGGACTACCGCGCCCGCTTTCTCTATGCCAAGACCAGGGGGCTGAAGCTCCTCTGCGCCAATCCCGATCTCGTCGTCGACATGGGCGATCGTCGCATCTATTGCGCCGGCGCGCTCGCCGCCCTCTACACGGAAATGGGTGGCGAGAGCCTCTATTTCGGCAAGCCCCATCCCCCGATCTACGACCTCGCCCGCCGCAGGCTCGCGGCCTTAACCGGCCGTGAACCGGAGAATGGCAGCATCCTCGCCATCGGCGACGGCATCGCCACCGACATTCAGGGCGCGATCGGCGAAGGGATCGACGCGCTTTTCGTCACTGGCGGCCTCGCGGCCGAGGAATTCGGAGTGGACATCGAAAACCCTGCGCCCGCGCTTCTTGACCGCTGGCTGGAAGACCGGCAGATGTCGCCCGCCTATACGATCGGCCGCCTTCGCTAACATATTGTTTTTCATTATTTATGTTTCCGATTTTGCAGAAGGGCGCAGGCCGGTCCGGGTGGCCCCCCGCTCTTTCATGCCGCCAAAGACTCTGTTGATCGGCGGTATGCCAGCAACATTGTTACCGATTTCATCGCCATCCAGCACATAAATTACCAAACCGATTGCGCCGCGCCGCAGCATCCGCTATGCTGCACTGCAGTCCAACACGGGATTCGACATGATGCTCGACAATCAGCCGCGCGGAACCATCTGCATCGAGGATCTGGAGATCGGCATGGTCCGCTATCTGCAAAAGCAGATCACCGACCGCGACATCGAGCTTTTTGCCGAGGTTTCCACCGACCGGAACCCCGTGCATCTGGATGATGCCTATGCCCGGGACACGATCTTTCAGGGCCGCATCGCCCACGGGATGCTGACTGCGGGCCTGATCTCCGCCGTCATCGGTGAACAGCTCCCCGGCCACGGCACCGTCTATCTGGGCCAGACGCTGAAATTCATGGCGCCCGTCCGCCCCGGCGACACAGTCTATGCCGAAGTGAAGGTCGTCGCCATCGACCATGCCAAGCGTCGCGTGACCCTTGAAACCCACTGCGCGGTGGGTGATACGGTCGTCCTGAAGGGCGAGGCGCTGGTTCTGGCGCCCAGCCGCAAGTTCGACTAGGCGGCCAGTCCGCCCTCCAGCTGCGGATCAAGGGGCCGATGCGGACGCACAACCACTGGACAGACCTCGGCCCGGCCGACCGTGGCGCATCGGTCGCGATGGGCAATTTCGACGGGGTGCATCTCGGCCATCAGGCGGTGATCGCCCGGGCCGCCGGCGCGGGCCGCCCCCTTGGCATCGTGACGTTCGAGCCGCACCCGCGACAGTTCTTCGCCCCCGCCGCCCCCGCCTTCCGCCTGATGAACGCCGAAGCCCGCGCCCATCGCCTGGAAAAGCTCGGCGTCGGGCAGCTTTACCAACTGCCCTTCGACAGCCGCCTTGCCGGGATGGAGGCCGACAGTTTCGTGGCCGAAGTTCTGGTCGCGGGCCTCGGCGTCCGCCATGTCACCGTCGGCGCCGACTTCTGCTTCGGCAAGGGCCGCAGGGGCACATCGGCCACCCTCAGCGATCTGGGCGCCCGCCACGGTTTCGGCGTGACCGTCGCGGAACTCGTGAAATTCCAGGGGCTTGAGGTGTCATCCACCAATATCCGCGCCGCGCTAGCCGAAGGCCGCCCGCGCGACGCCGCCGCCATGCTCGGCCATTGGCACCGGATCGAAGGGGCGATCATCCACGGCGCAAAACGCGGGCGCGCGCTTGGTTTTCCCACCGCCAACATGGGCGTCGACGGGCTGCACCTGCCGAAACAAGGTGTCTATGCGGTCAAGGTCGACGTGCTGACCGGCCCGCAGGCCGGCAGCTACGGCGGCGCGGCCAGCCTTGGCGTGCGACCGATGTTCGGGGAAAACCAGCCAAACCTCGAAACCCTCCTCTTCGACTTCGCGGGTGATCTTTACGGCCATCATCTGTCGGTCGCCTTCATCGACTACCTGCGTCCCGAGATGAAGTTCGACGGCCTGCCCGCCCTGATGACGCAGATGAACACCGACTGTGACCGCGCCCGGACCATCCTCGCCGCGCTCTGAGCTTCTTGCGGTTGCAAATATCGTCGGGAGGGCAGAACACCCTCTCGCCCCTTCCCTTTCCGCCCGCCGCCCGCCAGAGTACCGCCCCATGACAACGCCCGTGCTTCGCCCGAACTTCTGGACCCTGCCCCTGAATACGCTGAACCCCGAGGAGTGGGAGGCGCTCTGCGACGGCTGCGGCAAATGCTGCCTGAACAAGCTTGAGGACGAGGAAACCGGAGAGGTCTTCTTCACCCGCGTCGCCTGCCGGCTGCTCGACGGGGAAAGCTGCCGCTGCGGGCAATACCGGACCCGCAAGATCTTCGTGCCGGAATGCGTGGTCCTCAGCCCCGGCAATCTGGCCGACATTTCCTACTGGATGCCCTCGACCTGCGCCTATCGCCTCCGGGCCGAGGGCAAGCCGCTTTTCGATTGGCACTACCTGATTTCCGGCGACCGCGAGTCGGTCCACAAGGCCGGGCAGTCGGTCCGCGGCTGGACGGTGCCGGAATTCGACATTCCCGAAGAGGAATGGGAAGATCATATCATCGAGGATCTGTGATGGAATTTGCCTCTGACAACACATCGGGTGCGACGCCCGAGGTGATGGAAGCCGTGATCGCCGCGAACGCGGGTTATGCCCCCTCCTATGGGACCGACCCGATCATGGAGGAGGTCACGGGACTGGTGCGCGGGATCTTCGAGGCGCCGGAGGCCGCGGTCTATCTGGTGCCGACCGGAACCGCCGCCAATGCCCTGTCGGCCGCGCTGGTCTGCCCCCCCTGGGGCGCGCTCTATTGCCATGCCGAGGCGCATGTCGAAGTCGATGAATGCGGTGCGCCCGAGTTCTACATCGGCGGGGCCAAGACCGCGCCGATCGCGGGCGCGCATGGCAGGATCACGGCCGACGGGCTGAAGGCGCGTCTCGCCCTGACCCCGCAGGGCGGCGTGCATCATATCCAGCACGGGATGCTGACCCTGACCAACCTGACGGAGGCCGGAACCCTCTACCGGCCCGGCGAGGTGGCCAGCCTTGCCGCCATCGCCCGGGCCGAAGGAATGAAGGTCCATATGGACGGCGCGCGGTTTGCCAATGCGCTGGTCAGTGCGGGCTGCACCCCCGCCGAACTGACCTGGCGTGCCGGGATCGAGGTCCTGTCGCTTGGTGGCACCAAGAACGGCTGCATGGGGGTCGAGGCGGTCGTTCTGTTCGATCCGGCCAGGGCCTGGGAGTTTGAACTGCGGCGCAAGCGCGGGGCACATCTCTTCTCCAAGCACCGCTTCCTGTCGGCGCAGATGGCGGGCTACCTCAGGGACGGCAGGTGGCTCGACCGGGCGCGGCAGGCCAACCGGATGGCCACGCGGCTGGCCGAAGGAGTTCTTGCCCTGCCGGGCGGCGCGCTGATGCATCCTTGCCAGGGCAACATCGTCTTCGCATCCTTCGCCCGCGCGCTGCATCGCACGGCGACAGACGCTGGCGCGCATTATTACCTCTGGCCCTTCGACCAATCGCTGGAGGGTGGGCAGGACGAGCAGGTCTCGGCGCGCTTCGTCTGCTCCTGGTCGACCACCGAGGATGACGTGGACGGCTTCCTGACGCTGGTGCGTGCGGGCTGAAGAGACCGGCGGGGCTAGTCGCGCCCGAGGTTGACGTCGACCAGCCCGGCCAGCTGCGCGGGATGGGTGGCGGTCAGGAGATGCCCGGCACCCGGCACCTCCGCCAGCCCCACGTCGGGCAGGCGCGCGGCAATCGCCTCGGCGATCTCGGCGATGACCGGCGGGCTTTCGGTGCCGATGACGATCATCACCGGCAGGTCCAGCGCCTCGAGCCGCCCCTCCGCCAGAATGCCGAAATTGTCGTCGGCCAGCGCGGGCATGCCGGCGCCGATCAGATGGATGCGGTCGGCAAGATATTGGCGCGCGGCTTCGTCGAGCTGGTCCCAGGACGCGCCGGTTCCCCAGATCGCGGTGAAGGCTTCGGCCGCCCGTTCGCGGTCGCCCGCCTCTAGCGCCGCCTGGTAGGGCGCCATCGCCAGCACATGCTGGTCCCAGGTCGGCGTGCCCCGCACGGCGGCGAAAAGCACCGGTTCGATCAGGGTCAGGGTGCGGACCATCTCCGGCCTGTCCAGCGCCAGTTGCAGGGCGGCGACGGCACCGCCCGAATGGCCGATCAGGTCCACGGGCTCATCGCCGATCAGGGTCGCGGCCATGTCGGCGCACAGCCCCGTATAATCGCCCGTCCCATCCCAGCCGGCCGACTTGCCATGCCCCGGCAGATCGAAGACCGTCAGCGCCAGAGGCTCCTCCAGCGCGCCGGCCATCGCCTTCCATGCGCCGGCATGGGCCAGCGAACAATGCAGGGCCAGCCCGCGCCGGTCGCCGGTTCCGAAGGTCAGGGCATGGATGCCCACCCCGCTTGCCGTGTCTTTCGCCATGGATCGCGCCCCGTCCCAGCCAATTGGGGCGCGCGAACCGCACCCGAAGGTTTGCGGGAACCCTATCCGGGTGATAGAGCCTGTGCAACGCCCCGAATCCGACCAAGTATCCCACCAAGCATCCCACCGAATGCACCCGCCCGCGCTGCCCGCGAGGCCCTGCGACATAGGACAAGAAATGCCTGCCATGACCGAACCGAAGCTCATCTCCGGCAATGCCAACCGACCGCTCGCCACCGCCATCGCGCGGCGGATGTCGATGCACCGGGGGATGAATGTCGGTCTGGTCGAGGCGCGGGTGGAGCGCTTCAACGATCAGGAGATTTTCGTCGAAGTGTTCGAAAACGTGCGCGGCGAGGATATGTATATCATCCAGTCGACCTCGAACCCCGCGAACGACAACCTGATGGAACTGCTGATCATGACCGACGCGCTGCGCCGGTCGTCGGCCAGCCGCATCACCGCCGTCATCCCCTATTTCGGCTATGCCCGCCAGGATCGCCGGGCCAAGGCGCGGACGCCGATCTCCGCGAAGCTGGTGGCGAACCTTCTGACCGAGGCAGGCGTGGACCGGGTGCTGACGCTCGACCTTCATGCGGCGCAGATCCAGGGCTTCTTCGACATTCCGGTGGACAACCTCTATGCCTCGCCGGTCTTCGCGCTGGACATCGAGCATCACTTCAAGGGCAAGCTGGAAGAGGTGATGGTCGTCTCGCCCGACGTGGGTGGGGTGGCCCGCGCCCGCGACATCGCCAAACGGATCAACGCGCCGCTGGCCATCGTCGACAAGCGCCGGGAAAAGGCGGGCGAAGTGGCCGAAATGACCGTGATCGGAGACGTCAAGGGCCGCAAGTGCATCATCGTCGATGACATCTGCGACACGGCCGGCACGCTGTGCAAGGCGGCAGAGACGCTGATGCAGGCCGGTGCTGTCGAAGTTCATTCCTACATCACCCACGGCGTCCTGTCCGGCCCGGCGGTGGAGCGGGTGGAAAAGTCGGTGATGAAGTCGCTGGTGATCACGGATTCGATCGAACCGACCGAAGCGGTGAAGAAGGCCAGGAACATCCGCATCGTGCCGACCGCGCCGATGTTCGCGCAAGCCATCCTCAACATCTGGAACGGGACCTCCGTCTCCTCGCTCTTCGAGGTCGATACGCTGACGCCGATCTATGAGGGCATGTATTCGCGGGGCTGAAAGCCCGGGGGTTCCACCCCCGCACCCCCGGGATATTTACGCCAGAATGAAAGGGCATTTGCCCTATACTTGCGCGCGAAAAGCGCGTAGGGCATCGGCCTTTCCATGAAAGTGTGCCCGATGTCCCTGCCCGCCCTGCCCGCCCCCCTTGCCGAAGCGCTGAGCGCCAAGGGTTACGAGACGCTGACGCCGGTGCAGGCGGCGGTGTCCGATCGGGCACTGGTGGAAGCCGACCTGCTGGTTTCGGCCCAGACGGGGTCGGGCAAGACGGTGGGTTTCGGTCTGGCGATTGCGCCAACGCTTCTGGGGGGCGAGCCGGCCTTCGGCCCGCCGGGCAGTCCGCTTGCGCTGGTGATCGCGCCGACGCGGGAACTGGCCCTGCAGGTGAAGCGCGAACTGACCTGGCTCTATGCGCCTGCGGGCGCGTCCATCGCCTCCTGTGTCGGCGGGATGGATGTGCGCGACGAACGCCGGGCGCTGGATCGTGGCGCGCATATCGTTGTCGGCACGCCGGGACGGCTCAAGGACCACATCCTGCGCGGGTCGCTCGACCTCACGTCGGTGCGGGCGGCGGTGCTGGACGAAGCCGACGAGATGCTCGATCTGGGCTTCCGCGAAGATCTGGAATTCATCCTCGGCTCCGCCCCCGAAAGCCGCCGGACGCTGATGTTCTCGGCGACGGTGCCGAAGGCCATCGAAAAGCTGGCGCAGGAATATCAGCGGGATGCGAAACGGATTTCGGTCGCGGCGGCGGGCGGCCAGCATGCCGACATCACCTATCAGGCGATGGTCGTGGCGCCGCAGGATGCCGAAAACGCCATCGTCAACGTGCTACGCTTTCACGAGGCGCAGAATGCCATCGTCTTCTGCAACACCCGCGCCACGGTGAACCGGCTGACCACGCGCCTGTCGAACCGGTCTTTCGCGGTGGTGGCGCTGTCGGGCGAACTCAGCCAGCAGGAGCGGACCCATGCGCTTCAGGCGATGCGCGACGGGCGGGCGCGGGTCTGCGTGGCAACCGACGTGGCCGCACGCGGGATCGACCTGCCCAATCTGGAGCTGGTGATCCATGCCGACCTGCCGACCAACGGCGAAACGCTGCTGCACCGGTCGGGCCGCACCGGGCGGGCGGGCCGCAAGGGCACCTCGACGCTGATCGTCAGCCGCAATGGCCGCAAGAAGGCGGAAAACCTGCTGCGCTTCGCCAAGGTCACGGCGGACTGGGTCGACGCGCCATCCGCCGATGCGGTCAGGGCGCGCGACGAGGAGCGGCTGTTGGCCGATCCGGTCTGGAGCGAAGACGTGTCGGAGCGCGAGGCGGAGATCGCCGGGCGGCTTCTGGCGCTGCAGGGGCCGAAGCGGATCGCGGCCGCCTATCTGCGCCTTTACCTTGGCGCGCGCTCCGCGCCGGAGGAACTGTCCGGCGCCGCGGCCCCCCGCGACATGCAGGCCTTCGGGCCGAGCCGCTGGTTCTCGCTGTCGATCGGGCGGCGCGACCGGGCCGAGGCGCGCTGGGTTCTGCCGATGCTCTGCCGGGCGGGAAATCTCGGCCGGTCCGATGTCGGCGCGATCCGCATTCAGGAAACCGAAACCTATGTCGAGGTGCTGGAAAGCGCGGCAAAGACCCTTCTGAAGGCCTTGGGGTCGAAGCGCGAACTGGAAGGCGGCATTCTTCTTGCCCCGCTTGCCGCGCCGCCCTTCGGGACGCGCCCGGCGGAAGATGCCCCTGCCGCTGCCCCCCCAGCGCCGCGGGGTCCGAAAGCGCACCGCAAAGGCCCACCTGCACCCCGCCTTGCCCCGGCCGAGATGCGTGCCGCCGAGCATCTGCCTGCGGAGGTTGCCGCCGCGCACGGGATGCGCGCCGCTCCGCCGCAGGACCAGGGCCAAAGGCCGGCCAAACCCTTCGTCAAGCCAGGGACGAAAAAGGCCAAATACGGCAAACCGACCGCAGGCAAGGGCGATGCGCCGCGCGCGGGATGGGCAGCGAAAAAGCCGAAGGCCAAAGGACCGAAGGACAAGCCCAAGGGGCGCTGAGCCCCGTCAGGTCGCGTCCCGGTCATCCTCGCCGCGCCCTTCGCCGATCGCGAGCCAGTCGGCGCGAACCCGCGCCATGCGGCGATCGCCCCAGGTTCGGAACAGGATCACGAACCCTTCGCAGCTGACCCACTCGGCGGCAATATCGGCGCGCTGGTCGGTCTTCTGGCCCATGTCCCGCATCGACAGGCTGCGTTGAGCGACCGGGTCAGACATCGGACTCGACCAAGCGGCGAAGCTCGCGCAGAGGCGGCTTATGCTGATCTCCGGGCGGAACGCTCCAATACTGGCGCCCGGTGAGAAGGACAGAAGCCCCGGCCAGATGGCCGGGGCTTCGATGGATTCCATTGCCTGCCGTGCGACTCAGTTGCCGCCGAGGCTCATATGGGTGCCAAGGGCCTCCATGTCCGCCAGCAGCTTTGCGGCCGCGTCCACAACGTCCGGGTGGGCATTGTCATAGGCGGCGCGCGCGGCGGCGACCAGTTCAGCCATCAAAGGCTGGGTCACGTCCTTCACTGGGTATGCCACCTCGGCCAGAACCGAGACGCCCGCCGCCGTCACCTCGGCAAAGCCGCCGGTGACGACATAGCTGGTCGTGCCTTCCGCCGTCACCACCGCCAGCACGCCGGGGCGGAGCGTGGTGATTGTGGGCGCATGATCCGGCATCGCCGTCATATCGCCGTCCGCGCCGGGAATGCGGACCTCGCGCACCGGGCCGGAAGCAAGCTTCCGTTCCGGCGTCACCAGGTCGAACTGCATCGTTTCGGCCATGTTGCCCCCTTACGCCGCTTCCGCAGCCAGACGCTGGGCCTTGGCTTTCACTTCTTCGATGTCGCCGACCATGTAGAAGGCCGATTCCGGCAGGTGGTCATATTCGCCGGCAACCACGGCCTTGAACGAAGCGATGGTCTTTTCCAGCGGAACCTGCACACCGTCCGAGCCGGTGAAGACCTTCGCCACGTCGAACGGCTGGCTGAGGAAGCGCTGGATCTTGCGGGCACGGGCCACGGTCAGCTTGTCCTCTTCCGACAGTTCGTCCATGCCGAGGATGGCGATGATGTCCTGCAGCGACTTGTAGCGCTGAAGGATACCCTGCACCGAACGGGCAACGTTGTAATGCTCTTCACCCACGACGGCCGGGTCGAGGATACGGCTGGTCGAGTCGAGCGGGTCCACCGCCGGATAGATGCCGAGTTCCGAGATGGCGCGCGACAGAACCGTGGTGGCGTCGAGGTGGGCGAACGAGGTGGCCGGCGCCGGGTCGGTCAGGTCGTCGGCCGGGACGTAGATCGCCTGGACCGAGGTGATCGAGCCGGCCTTGGTCGAGGTGATGCGTTCCTGCATCGCGCCCATGTCGGTCGCGAGCGTCGGCTGATAGCCCACGGCCGAAGGGATACGGCCAAGCAGCGCCGACACTTCCGAACCCGCCTGGGTGAAGCGGAAGATGTTGTCGACGAAGAACA
>CAZRKU010000002.1:0-14318 GCA_964600685.1 uncultured Frigidibacter sp.
TGGACCGAGTCGAGGATCTCGCGGATGGCGCCCACGCCCGTCCGGGAGGCCGCGTCCATCTCCATCACGTCGACATGGCGGCCTTCCATGATCGCCACGCAATGCTCGCACTTGCCGCAGGGTTCGGTCGTGGGGCCGCCCTGGCCGCCGGGACCGACGCAGTTCAGCCCCTTGGCGATGATCCGCGCGGTGGTGGTTTTCCCGGTGCCCCGGATGCCGGTCATGATGAAGGCCTGGGCGATGCGACTGGCCGCGAAGGCGTTCTTCAGCGTGCGCACCATTGCCTCCTGCCCGACGAGATCGGCAAAGGTTTCGGGGCGGTATTTGCGGGCGAGAACCTGATAGCGGGTCTCGGGCTGATCGGACATGCGGGCCTCGGAAGGGATGTTCCGGGGCACTCTAGTGGGTCGGGCGGGCCGCGTAAACCTGGGGGTGGCCGGGGAACGCCAACCCGATGAGAACGCTGGATTTACCGGGGAAGGGCGGCGGAGGGCCAACGTATTCCCGACGTATGCCAGACGTATTCCCAACGTATGCCAGGGCGGGGCGGATTGCCGGCGTTAACTTTTCGGGGAGGGCGCGGGAATCAGGTGACGGGCGCTGCATTGGCGGTGGTGCGCTGAAGGGCGCTCCACGACCGGCCAAGGCGGTTTGCCTTTTGTCTGCCGCAACGTTCGCCCCGCCCGGTCGCCCCAAGCGACCGGGCCGCGCCCGACCGTGAGCCACCAGAGAATGACCGAAGCAGAAGGGCATTGGCCCGCACCCTTACTCCTCCCCCTCGCCCCACCTTTTCTTGTGCTTGCCGGCATCGCGGGTCAGCTTGCCGAAGCGCCGGGCGCGGGCGCGAAGCTCAGTCGCGCTGGCGCTGTTGAACTGATCCTCGCGGGCGAGTTTTTGCCAGCGGTGCAGGCGGGCTTGGTCAAGAGTGCCCGCCGCGATCGCCGCCTGAATGGCGCAGCCCGGTTCGCGGCCATGCTCGCAGTCGCGGAAGCGGCATTGGCCCGCCATCTCTGTCAGGTCGGCGAAGGTGATGCCGATGCCCTCGGCCGCGTCCGACAGGCGCAGTTCACGCATGCCGGGCGTGTCGATCAGCCAGCCGCCGCCGGGAATGGCGAAGAGCGCGCGGGCGGTGGTGGTGTGGCGGCCCTTCGCGTCATCCCCGCGGATCGCGCCGGTGTCGAGCCGGAGGCCGGTCAGCGTATTGGCCAGCGTCGATTTGCCGACGCCGGAGGAACCGAGGAAACAGACGGTCCGGCCTGCCGCGGTCCAGGGGGCCAGCCGGTCGCGGGTGGCGTGATCCTTGGCATTGAGCGTGAGTGCGGGCGTGCCCGGCGCGATGGCCGCCGCACGGACGAGAAAGCTCGCCGGATCGGCGCTCTGATCGGCTTTGGTCAGCAGGATCACCGGCGCGATGCCACCCTGATGGATCAGCGCGAGGTAGCGTTCCAGCCGCGCCTCGTTGAAGTCGGCGTTGCACGAGCTGGTCAGGAAGGCGGTGTCGACATTGGCGGCAATCAACTGGTCGCGCGACACATCGCCCGCCGCGCGGCGGGTCAGCAGGCTGCGCCGCGTCAGCCGCCGCACCAGCAGCGCGATGGACGGATCGGCAAGGCCCCAGTCGCCCACCGCCAGTTCGGCGGTGGTCTGGCCCTGCGGCAGGGCGAGGGTCAGCATGCCCTGGTCGGAAAGCGCGGTCAGCCGGTCGCGGTGGACCTCGCTGATGCGCACGGGCAGAAGGCCGGGCGGGTCGCCGGGTGCGCACTGGTCATCAAGAGCGGCGGTCCAGCCGAGGCTGGCCAGAAGGGTGGAGGGGGGGGTCATAGGGGCGCCCCGATCAATGATGGCTGCACGGGCGTCGCCCAGGGGGCGAGGCCGGAACCGATCATTGGGGCTGGTCGGAAAATGGCAGACCTTCAGGCGCGCGCCCCGGGCAGCGGATGGGTGACAATGGCTTGCATGGCATCCTCCTTTTGCCGGGGGTTACAGGGCCGATGATAGGCGGAGGCGCGGTGCGGGGCAAGCCCGGTCGGTCCGGGGGCCGTGACAGGCCGGGCTCCGCCCGGTCGCCTGTCGTCATCCTTGCTGACCGGGGCCGCCGGTGACCGCATGTCGCCTTGCCCTCAGTTCCGGGATTTTCCGCCAGGGCGGGACTCTGTTGCCCAAGAAACCGGCGGAAAGCCAGGTGGCAGTAAGATTGTTCAAGGAAGGGGGCGCAGCCCGGATCAAGCCAGGGGTGCGCGACTGGAATCGTTGTTTGCGTCAATCAGCTTGCGGATCAGCGCGATGAACTGGCGTCGTTCCGGACCGGTCAGCGGTGCCACCAGCCTTTCCTGCGCCCGCACCATGCGCGGGCGCGTGGCATCGACCAGCTCTCTGCCCTTGTCGGTGATGCGGATGGTCTTGGCGCGGCGGTCGGTGACAGAGGGTTCTCGTTGCACCAGACCGCGCCGCTCCAGGCGTTTGATCACATCGGCACCGCTGGTGCGATCGACACCGACCGCACTGGACAAGGTAAGCTGATCCATTTCGGTCCCGGACCAGAGCACGGACAGCATCCCGAACTGCACCGGCGTCACATCCTCGCCGGCAAACTCCTCGGCAAAGAGGCCGACGTGGATCTGGTGCAGGCGCCGCACCAGATAGCCCGGCCTGCCCCACAGCTCGGCATAGGCAAGGCCGGTCGAGGGTTCGGCGCCGACCCCGTGATCCGTTGCCCCGATCTCGTCTGCTGGCGCTGAATTCATCCGGTTTTCCAAATCCTGGTGTCCTATCGGATTGCAACAGTCAAATCGCGGGTCAAGTCATTTCCGTTTTCCGACCGGGTGTGCCCGGCCTGCGGGCCAAAGGGAACAGTCGGCATTGAAGCTGTTGCAAAGCAGATTTAGGGATGTATACTCCTTAAATATCCGAGTTGCCAGCACCTTCGGGAAAGATGCCTCACAGCGCGTGCGGCCGATCTCCCGAGCGGCGGACCACGGGTTCGTGTCCGAACTCCGAAGTTTTCGGACAACCTGGTCTGCGGTCTGTGTCACAGTCGGGCATGTCGGGGTCACAGGAGCCGGTCAGGATGGCAAGCGGGATCGGGGCACGGGTTCTTCGCAAGGAAGACAAGCGGCTCCTGGCCGGGACAGCGCAGTTCGTCGGCGACATCAAGATGCCGCGCCTGTGGGAAGCGGCCTATGTCCGCAGCCCGATCGCGCATGGCCGGATCAACGGCATCACCAGGCCCGCCGCCTTTGCGGGCCAGGTCTTCACCGCGGCCGACATGGCCGACGCGCTGCCGATCCGGGCGGACTCCTCGCTGCCGACCTACAAGGCGTCGGACTATCCGGCACTGGCGACCGGCAAGGTCCGCTATGTCGGCGAATGCGTGGCAATCTGCATCGCCCCCACCCGCGCCGAGGCCGAGGACATCGCCGATCTGGTGGTGCTGGATCTGACACCGCTGCCGCCGGTGGTCGATGCGCTGAAGGCCCGCGCGCCCGGCGCGGCGCTGGTGCACGAGGACTGGGGCGACAACCTGTTCCTGACCACCTTCACCGATGGCGACATCGAGGCGGCCAAGGCCCGGGCCGAAGTGGTGATCCACCGCGAATACAACACCGCCCGCCAGTGCATGGTGCCCCTGGAGGGCAAGGGCACGCTGGCTTACTGGGATGCGAAAGCCGGGCAACTGGTGGTCCAGACCTCGACCCAGGTGCCGCATCTGATCCGCACCGGCATCGCGCAATTCCTGCAAATGGATCAGGGCGCGGTGCGGGTGATCGCGCCGGATGTCGGCGGCGGCTTCGGCTACAAATGCGTGCTGCAACCGGAAGAGCTGTCGGTGTCCTGGGTGGCGCGCAAGACCGGCCGCCCGATCCGCTGGACCGAGGACCGCCGCGAACATCTGGTGGCAGGCGCCAACACCCGCCAGCACCACTATCTGCTGACCGCCTATGCCGACCGGACTGGGCGCATCCTGGGGGTCGACGCCGAGATCACCGTGGACATCGGCGCCTATTCGGTCTGGCCCTTCACCGCCTGCCTCGAGGCGGCACAGGCCGGGGGCAACCTGCCCGGCCCCTATGCCTTCGATACCTACCGCTGCAAGACCTTTTCGGTGGCCACCAACAAGCCGGCCTTTACCCCCTATCGCGGCGTCGCCCGGCCCGGCGTGTGCTTTGCGATGGAACTGACGATCGACGCGATCGCCCGCGCCGTGGGCCGCGAGGCGGCCGCGGTGCGGCGCGACAACCTGGTCCCGGCCGCGGCGATGCCCTACACCACCGTCACCGGCAAATTCTATGACAGCGGCGACTATCCCGGCAGTCTGGACCGGGCGGCGGCGATGATCGACCTGCCGGGCTTCCGGGTGCGGCAGGCGGCGGCGCGGGCGGCCGGGCGGCATCTCGGCATCGGCTTTTCGACCTTCACCGAACAGTCGGCGCATGGCACCAAAGTCTTTGCCGCCTGGGGCCTGCCGCTGGTGCCGGGCTACGAGCAGGCGATGGTCAAGATCACGCCTTCGGGCTCGGTCGAGTTGCGCTCGGGCAACCACAGCTTCGGCCAGGGGCTGGAAACCACGCTGGCCCAGGTGGCCAGCGACTGGCTGACGGTCGATGTCGGCCAGATCCGGGTGGTGATGGGCGACACCGGCCTCACCCCCTATTCGACCGGAGCCTATGCCTCGCGCGGGATGGTGATGGCGGGCGGGGCGGTGTCGAAGGCCGCCGAGGTTCTGGCCGGGCGGCTGAAACGCCACGCCGCGCATCTCTTGCAATGCGGTGCCGAAGCGGTCGAACTCCGCGCGGCCAAGGCCTGGCATGGCAATGCATGCGTGAGCATCGCCGACATTGCCCGCGCCTGGTATCTGCGCCCCGACCAGCTTGCCGGTGACGTTGACACCGCCGGGCTGGAAGTGACCGAAGGCTACAAGCCGGACATCGACACCGGCGTGTTCACCTATGCCACCCATGCCGCCATCGTCGAGGTCGATGCCGAGACCGGGATCGTCAAGGTGCAGGATTATGTGATCTTCGAGGATTGCGGGCGGCGGGTGAACCCGCTGATCCTTGAGGGGCAGGCCTACGGCGGTGCCGCGCAGGGCATCGGGACGGCGCTGTTCGAGGAGGTCATCTATGACGCGGCCGGCCAGCCGCTGACCTCGACCCTGGCCGACTACCTTTTGCCCGGCCCTGCGGAACTGCCGGAGTTCCGGCTGGATCATGCCGAAACCCTGTCGCCCTACACAAGGCACGGCATCAAGGGGGTGGGCGAGGGCGCGGCGATAGCGCCGGGCGGGGCGATCGTGAACGCCATCAACGATGCGCTGGCCCCGCTGGGGGTGGAACTGACCCGGATTCCGGCGACGCCGGAGCGGGTGCTGGCGGCCATCCTTGCCGCGCGCGCCGAGGCCGCGGCATGAAACCCGCCGCCTTCGACTATACCCATGCGGCCACCTTGGCCGAGGCGCTGCGGGCGCTGGGCGATCCCGACCACGACGCAAGGGCGCTTGGCGGCGGGCAATCGCTGGGCCCGATGCTGAACCTGCGGCTGGCACGACCGGCGCGGCTGGTCGGGCTGGCGCATCTGGCGCAGATGCAGGAGACCTCCGAGACCGCCACCGTCATAAGGATTGCCGCCGGCGTCACCCACGCCGCGATCGAGGACGGCCAGGTGCCGGAACCGATCCCCGGCATCCTGCGCCATGTGGCGGGCGGCATCGCCTATCGCGCGGTGCGCAACCGGGGAACCATTGGCGGCAGCCTCGCCCATGCCGATCCGGCTGCCGACTGGGTCTCGGCGCTGGCGGTGCTGGATGCGGTGATCGAGACCGCCAGCGCGGACGGCGGCGGGCGACATATCCCGATGCGGTCATTCATGCTCGGGGCCTACCGCACCGCGCTCGAACCGGGCGAGGTCATCGTCGCGGTCCGCCTGCCCCGGTTCTCGAGCGCGGCGCGCTGGGGCTATGCCAAGATCTGCCGCAAGGTCGGCGAATTCGCGCTGGGCATCGGCGCCATCGTCGTCGACCCGGAGCGGCGCTACTGCCGGATCGTCGCCGGATCGACCGGCGGCGCGCCGCTGGTGCTTGACGGCCTCGCCCGCCAGGTCAGCGACACGGCGCGCGCGCCGTCGCGGGCCGAGGTCGGCCGGGCGCTGGACGAGGCCGGGCTGCGGGCCGGCGAGGTCAAGACCGAGCATCTGGCCACCTCGGTGTCACGCGCCATCGCGATGGTGCTGCCGCCATGAAGGCCACCCTGACCGTCAATGGCGAAACCCACAGCGTCGAGGTGACCCCGCGCACCCAGCTTGCCGAGATCCTGCGCGACAGCCTGCATCTGACCGGCACGCATCTGGGCTGTGAACAGGGCGTCTGCGGCGCCTGCACGGTGCTGGTCGACGGCCAGCCGGTGCGGTCCTGCATCACTTTTGCGGGCAGCTGCGACGGCGTGACGGTCGAGACCATCGAAGGTTTCGTGGGCGACGACCTGATGGACCGGCTGCGCAGCGCCTTTTCCCGGCACCACGCGCTGCAATGCGGGTTCTGCACGCCGGGCATGATCGTCACCGCGCGCGACATCGTCACCCGATACGCCGACCCCGACCCCGCGCTGATCCGCCATGAACTCAGCGGCAACCTCTGCCGCTGCACCGGCTATGTCGGCATCGTTGCCGCGATTTCTGACGTGATCGCCCAGCGCAATGCCGCGGGCGGGGTGCCGTCGAACCCTGTGACGCCCCTGCCGGTGCCGGGCCGCGGCTTTGCGCCGTTCGAAGCCATGTCTCGGCCGCCCGGCGACGGCGGCACGGCGTTGCCCGCGTCCCGGGGCAGCGTTTCCGCCGAGGGCGACTGGACCGTGATCCGGCGCAATTTCGCTCTGCGGCACGAACCGCAAGCGGTCTGGGCCCTGTTCCGCGACCTGCGGGCGGTGGCGGCGGCGATGCCGGGCGCGGTTCTGGCCGGGGTTGACGGCGACCGGTTTTCCGGCGCCGTCGAGGTGAATTTCGGGCCGATCCGCGCCCGGTTCGAGGGCGACGGCAGCCATGGCCGCGACGATGCCGACCGCGCAGGCCGCATCGAGGGGCGCGGGCGCGACCGGGGCGGGCAGTCCGACCTGCGCGCGGACCTGTTCTACCGGGTTCAGGACGGGCCGCAGGCCGCCACGGCGACGGTCGATGTCGATTTCCGGTTTCAGGTGCAGGGCAGGCTGGCGCAGTTCAACCGCCCGGACCTTGTCGCGGGCCTTGCGGACTTCATCCTCGGGCAGTTCGTGAGGAACTGCGATGACCTGCTCTCCGGCAGGGCGATCACCGCCGGCAAGCGGATTTCCGTCGTCGCGCTGATCCTGGCGGTTCTGCGGTCCCGGCTGAAATCGCTGTTCAGATCCGGCTGATCCCCTGCGGCGGAAGCGGCCCCGGGGTTGCCCGCCAGGGCTCAGTCGACAAAGGCGCGCTCGACCACATAGCTGCCGGGCCGGTTGTTGGCGCCCTCGCGGAAGCCGCGGACTTCCAGCAGCCGCTTGAGACCGACGTTCAAGGCCATTGACCCGCAGATCATCACCCGATCGGCAGCGGGGTCCAGCGCCGGAACGCCGAGATCGGCAAAGACCCTGCCGGTTTCGACAAGATCGGTGATCCGCCCCATCCGCGCCGACGGTTCCCGCGTTGTAGTGGCGTAGCGCAGGAATTTCCGCGCCGCCAAGGCGCCGACCAGCGGATCGTCCGGCAGGCTGTCGGCCAGATACCGGCCATAGCCGAGTTCGCTGTTCGAACGGCAGGTCTGGGTCAGGATGACCTGCTCGAACTTCTCGTAGGTTTCGGGATCCCGCATCAGGCTGGCAAACGGGGCCAGTCCGGTCCCGGTCGAGATCATCCAGAGCCGCTGGCCGGGCAGCAGCGCGTCGATGACCAGCGTGCCGGTCGGTTTGGTCCTGACGATGATCTGGTCGCCCGGCCGGATCTTCTGAAGCTCTGCGGTCAGCGGGCCATCGGGAACCTTGATCGAATAGAACTCCAACGCGTCGTCCCAGAACGGCGAGGCGATGGAATAAGCCCGCAGAATCGGCTTGCCGCCCGCGCCCGGCAGGCCGATCATCACGAATTCGCCGGAGCGGAACCGCAGGCTGGCCGGTCGCGTCACCCGGAACGAGAACAACCGGTCATCCCAATGGCGCACCGCCAAGACGGTCTGCGCATCTGCAAGGGTCACAGGACGCACCTCGCTCGGGATGGGGATGGGCGATGCGGAAGTCATCATGGTCTCCGGTAGGGAAAGGATGAACGGCGGCTTTTGCTTGCGGCGTGGTCAGCGCGCGTCTCTGCCGGGCAGGGACAGGCCTTCGACTTCGGTCCGGCCAGCAGGGTCTGCCGGACGCGGTTCCGGTTTCGCCGGGATGACACCCGGCGGCAGTTCGGGCGGCGCAAGGAACACCCCGTCAACCTCATAGGCGTTGTCGATCGGGCGGTGGGTGCCCGCACCAGGCGTGGCGCGGTGCACCGGCTTTTGGGCATGCGGCTCCGGCGGCGCTGCGCCGCCGATCAGAAGCCCGGCCTTGTCCGGGCGGCCGTTCCACGCCTCCGCATCCGGCGGAACGATGCCAATCTCGGTGATGTTGGGCCAGATGGCGGCATACTTCGCGTTGATTTCCAGCCATTTGTGCAGGCCCGGCCCGGTGTCGGGCTTGATCGCGTCGGCGGGACATTCCGGCTCGCAGACGCCACAGTCGATGCACTCGTCCGGGTGAATGACCAGAAAGTTCTCACCTTCATAAAAACAGTCCACCGGGCAGACGGCGACACAGTCCTGAAACTTGCAGTTGATGCAGTTTTCGGTGACGACATAGGTCATGAGACACCCTTCGGGAAAGGATCGTTCTTGGCGCGGGCCACGGTTCTATCCCAGGATCGGGACGGGAGTGACGCTGTAGCCGTGCGAAATCGTGCGGCCGAGCACCGGGTCGACCAGTTCCAGTTCAAAGCGCGGGGAATAGCGCACACTGCCGATGGCGCCGCAGGTGCCGCCGAACATCAGCGTGCCATCCTCCAGTTCGTTGCCGGTTTTGCGGTATTCCGCCAGCAGGTCCGCCGGCGTCAGCAATCCGGCAACCTGCCCGTCCTGATACGGGACCCGGGCTCCGTCCTCGTCGATGAAGGCGCGCAGGGCAAGCCGCTCCCAATGGCCCTCGACTTCGGCCAGCGGCCAGAAGGTCGTGGCGATCGGCTTGTCGCAGAGCTGCTTGGCGACGGTGATCCCCATATGTTCGACCACGCGGTCGGTGTGGTCCGATCCGGCCCCGACCCAGATCACACCCTCCTGCATCAGCAGGACATATTCCACCTCGCCGCTGGACCCCTCGCCGATCACCTCGATCGCGTCGGCGATGGTCAGGCGCGAGACGCCGACCCGGTAGAACAGGGGGGTCTGCGCCGGGGGCTTGACGCCGAGCTTCGCCAGTTCGTCGATGTGATGCTGCAACGCCGCCTTGTCGCGTCCGGTCCAGCCGCCGACCACGGCTTTGGTGATCGTCACGCTTTTCCGGCTTGTGCCGTCCCGCGTCACGAAGGCGGCGTCGAATTGAACCTGAGCGGGCATGTTTCCTCCTGCACCTCTTCAGCCCCTGATCGTCTGTTCCAGACCGCGGGCAATCGACAAAAGCCGCCGGTCCGCGCCGCCGAGGCCCATCAGCATCATGCCGACCGGCAGGGTTCCGGCCCCGAAGCAGGGAATGGAAATCGCCGGGACATCCAGGAAGTTCCCCACCGCCGTGTTGCGCAGGCACAGCAGGTTGGTCTTCACCGAATGGCCCGCGTCGGCCAGTTCGGCAAGGGTCGGCGGCACGATCTGCACGGTCGGCAGCAGGACCGCGTCGAACATCTCGATCCTGCCGAAGGCGGCCTGGCGCAGCCTGGCGCGATGGCCCGCGAGGCCGATGTAGTCGGCGGCGCTCTGCGATTTTCCGGCGTCGAACCGGGCCCGGACCCAGGGGTCGTAAAGATCGCCGCGCGTCGCCAGCAGATCGGCGTGCCAGGCATAGGCTTCGGCGCCGACATAGCCGCCCTTGGCATTGATCGCCGGCAGTTCCGACAATTCCGGCACCGTGAACGGGCTGAGCCGGACGCCGCGCGCCGACAGCCGCGTCAGCGTCTCGCGCCAGGCCCGCGCCACCATGTCGTCGAGGTGTTCGGTGACATAGCCCTCCAGCACCCCGATCCGCAGCCCGCCTTCCGGGAACGAGGCGACATCCTCGCCGCTCCCGCCCGACAGGACCGAGTCGAGCACCGCGCAGCACGAAACGCTGGTGGCCAGCGGGCCGATGCAATCCAGCGTCGTCGACAGCGGCACCGTCCCGCGCCGCGACACCCGCCCGGAGGTCGGCTTGAACCCCACGACCCCGCAGAAGGCCGCCGGGATCCGGCAGGAGCCTCCGGTATCGGTGCCGATGGCGGCGGGAACCATGCCCTGCGCCACCGCCACCGCCGCGCCCGAGGACGACCCGCCCGGCACCCGGGGCGTGCCGGCGTCATGCGGGTTCAACGGTGTGCCGAAATGCGCGTTCATTCCCAGACCGGAATAGGCGAATTCCGTCATGTTGGTCTTGCCGAGGATGACAAACCCGGCGCGGCGCAGCAGGGCCACCGCATCGGCATCCTGCGCGGCGGGCGGCAGATGGTCGAGCACCCGCGACCCGGCCCGCGTCGTCTCGCCCCTGACATCGAACAGATCCTTGATGGCCAGCGGCACTCCGGCAAACGGCGGCAGCGACAGCCCGGCCCTGCGCGCCTGATCGACCAGACGCGCCTCGGCCCGCGCCGCCTCGCGGTAGAGCGACAGGAAGGTCCGCGCGCCCTGGCCCGCCGGAGCGTCGATCGCCGCCAGCGCCGCATCGACAAGCGACTCGCTGGTCACTTTGTCGCTGGCAAGTTTCCTCGACAGATCGATGAGATTCTGGATCACCTGCGGAGACTTTCCCTGAGGCACGATGGGCGACGATTTCGGCCGCGGCCCGGCAAGACCGGCGCCTATTGCGGATCGTAGTAGTGCTGTTCCATCAGCAGGCAGCCCTGCTCGGTGCGGAACGGACCATGCGCGACATGGGGCGGACGGCAGCAATAGGTAAATTCGGCGAACCGTTCGCCGCCCTGGCCATTCACGTCATTTCCCACCCAGAGATCGCCGGAGATCACGAAGACCTCTTCCCAATAGTCGTGCTCGAACGGCACGGTGGTATAGGTGCCCGGTTCGAACTTCAGCAGGCGCGTGTGGCCGCCCCGGCGGTTTTCCGTGTCGAGCCTGCCCGACAGGATCTTCTGCTTGATCCCGGACGGATAGCCTTTCGGTGTTTCCCAGCCGGACTCCATGTCCAGCCGGTAGAACTCGCGGTGCTCCTTGTTGACGGCCATCGGGCATCCTCCCTACTTTGCGGATTCGGTGACAAATTTCGGGCTGTTGGCCCGGATGGTGTCCATGTTGTTGCGGGTGGTCAGGAACTTGTCGGTCTCGAAGACCAGTGCCGGAATGTCGAAATACCCGTCGCCAAGCTGTTCGGGCGTGGTCTGCCGCATTTCGATCGAATCGAAGGGGCAGACATCCAGACAGAGTTCGCAGCCGATGCAGCTGCCGGTGTGAACATCAATACTGCCGGCCGGGTTCTGCGACAGGGCCTCGTAGAAACAGACCTGGATGCAGACATTGCAGGTCGGGTTCTTGCAGGTATCCGCGTTCACCACCGCATGGGTCCGGTTCTTGGCGAACTGTTCGGAGTAATCCTTGACCGACCGCTTCGAGGCGATGCCGGTCATTTCCGCGACCGTGGCGTAGCCGTGCTCGTCCATGAAGATCTCGACGCCCTCGATGATCTTCGGCAGCCACTTGATGCCCTTGACCATCAGCACCGATCCGACCTGCACGATCCCGGCCCCGGCCATCAGGAACTCGACCACATCGCGGTGGTCGAAAATGCCGTTCGACCCCGAGATCGGCATCCCCAGATCTTCGTGAATCCGGTGCACCCAGCGCAGCGACAAGGGTTTGACCCAGGTGCCGCCGATCCCGGCCGGGCCGCCGATCCGCGGCTGCCCGGTTTCGATGTCGACGACGAATCCGGTGTAGCGGTTGATCACCGTGACCGCCGCCGCCCCGGCCTCGCGGGCGGCGCGGGCGACCATCAGCGGCTTCGACTGATCCGGCGTCAGCTTGACCACCACCGGAATGTCGATCGATTCACAGACCTGCCGCGTGACCTCGAAGGCCACTTCCGGTTCCTGGCCGATCATCGAGCCGCCATGCACGCCGGGCATCATCGCCGGGTGCGGACAGCCGAAATTCAGCTCGACCATCGGCAGGCCGCAATCCTCGATGGTGCGGCAGATGTCCTTCCAGCCGTTGACATCCTTCGCCCCGGCGCTGCCGATCAGATGGGCACCGCGTTCCGCCGCGTATTTCTGGGTCTCGACCAGATCCGGGATCCAGTCCTTGTAATAGGTGCTGGAATACCCGGACCGGCTGTAGAACACGAAATCCCGCGCCGCCTTGCCGCGGATGATGTCGCCGCGCGCGTTCAGGATGCTGTATTTCGAGTTCTGCGTGAGACGGGCCATATCCTCGATATCGGTCAGCGTCTTGATGATCACGCCCGCCGCCCCGGCATCCAGGCATTGCCGCATCAGGTCCGGGCTGTTGGTGGTTTCCAGCGAGGCGACAACGACCGGGTTCTTGAAGTTGAGCCCGCAGAATTCGACTCTGGTGTCCGCCATTTACACCTCCATCAATGCGCTTCATCGCCACGGTAGCAGAAAATTGTAGGATGTATACTCCTCTTTTTATCCCGTGGTTCCGGCCGTCCTGGATCCGATGATGTTGCGTCCGCTGGCCGGTGCATGGCACGGGACGCCGAGGGATCGGCCCTTGACCGCCGCGATCGGAGACCTCACTAAGACAAGATCAGGGATTGCGGCCATTGACTGCCCGCCCGCTGCCCCTCCGGGCGGACCAACAAAACGATGAAATCGTTTGCTTTACAAAATTAAAGACGTATGCTCCTTAAAGCGATCCGCGACCCTTGCAAAGGAGTCTGCCAGTGAACCAGTGCGTGCTGTGTACTCAGGTGACGTCGAGGCGGGGGGCGCAGAAGTCCGCGCGACCGGAAGCCGATGGTGACGGGTTCGGAGGAAAATCATGATCCTCTACGCGCAGTTCTTTGTCACCGGCATCGTGACCGGGTGTTTTCTGATCGTGGCAACCATCGGCTTCTCACTGACCCGCCGGGTCGAGGGATTCCTGAACATCGCCCATGCGGAACTGATCGGAGTATCGGCTTTCACGACCTGGGGGCTGAACGTGCTTCTGGGCTGGAACTTCGTGTTTTCGGCGGTCATCGCGATCCTGTTCACCGCCCTCGTCGGTCTTGCGGCCGGAAGGCTGGTCTATGAGCCGATGCGCAACCGCGGGCCTGCGGTGCTGCTGATCGCGTCGGTCGGCGTCGCCTTTGTCATCGGGGGCATTGTCGACGGGCTGATCGGCACCGGCATCCGCACCTTCGACATCCCGCTTGCGACCAGCTACCGGTTCTTCGGCGTCCGGATCACCGATTACCAGATGATCCTGGTGGTCTTCGCGGCGCTGTCAGTCGTATCCATCGCATTGTTTCTGAACAAGACGCGGATCGGGCTGGCGATCCGGGCCATGGCGGCGGATCCGGTGCTTGCCTCGTCGCGCGGCATCGACATCCGCCAGACTTCGCGCGCGGCCTGGCTCCTGGCGTCGGCACTGGCGGGACTGGCCGGGGTCATGCTGGGGCTGATCTCGACGCTGTCCACCGACATCGCCTTCGGCCAGATCCTGCAGATCATCGCGGTGGCGATCCTGGCCGGGCTGGGGTCGCTCTACACGGTGATCGTCGCCGGTCTGATCGTCGGACTGGCGATGGACATGTCGGTGCTCTGGATCCCGGCCGGCTACCGGCCGCTGATCGCCTTCGCGCTGGTGATCCTGGTGCTGATGTTCCGCCCCGAGGGCCTGGCCGGAAGGAAGACATCGTGATCTGGATGCAGCTTTTCACCGCGGTCCTGATGTTCGGCAGCGTCTATGCGGTGCTGACGCTGGCGCTGAACCTGCAATATGCGCGCGGCGGCATGATCAATTTCGGCGTGGTCGCCTATTTTGCGGCCGGCGCCTATGCCTATGCCATCGTGACCCAGGACCCGCCTTCGGGGCTGGATCAATACCTGTTCGGCTTTGGCGGCCCGTGGTGGGCGGGGTTCCTGGCGGCGGGCGTCGCCGCGACCGCCTTCGCCTTCCTGACCGGCTGGCCCACCCTGCGCCTGCGCGGCGAATA
>CAZRKU010000002.1:14418-85603 GCA_964600685.1 uncultured Frigidibacter sp.
CGACCGCCTTCGCCTTCCTGACCGGCTGGCCCACCCTGCGCCTGCGCGGCGAATATCTGGCGCTGACCACCTTCGCCTTCGCCGAAGTGCTGTATTCTCTGCTGCTGAACGAGCGCCGGATCGGCAACGGCAATGTCGGGCTTGCCAATGTCGAACGCCCGGACCTGAGCTGGACCGGGCTTGACGACACGCTGGCCTATGCGCTTGCGGCGATGGTTCTGATGCTGGCAACGATGCTGGTGTTCCGCCGCATCCTGGCCTCGCCCTACGGCCGGGCGATGGACGCGATTCACGACGACGAACTGGCGGCGCAGGCGGTGGGCAAGAAGATCGCCCGCATCCGCTTCGAGATCTTCATCATCTCCGCAATCCCGATCGGTTTTGCCGGCGCGCTCTACGCGATGATCGGCACGCTGGTCGCCCCCAGTCTCTACACCGCCGAAGTGACCTTCACGGTGTGGATCGCGCTGGTTCTTGGCGGCGAACGCAGCATCCTCGGTGCAATCCTCGGGACCATGGCCCTGATCCTGATCCAGGAAGGCATCCGGGTCTATCCGTTCGAGACCATCCGGTCCGCCCAGATCGCCTCTGCGGCGCAGGAGGTCGTCACCGGCGCGCTGTTCATCGCCCTTCTGCGCTGGCAGCCCTTTCATCGGCTGGCAAACAGGAGGAGCGGCGCATGAGCGGCGATTTTCTGGTGGTTGACCGGCTGAAGAAACATTTCGACGGGCTGAAGGCGGTCGGAGGCGACACCGGACTGAGCTTTTCCGTGGCCAGGGGTGCCTTTCTCGGCCTGATCGGTCCGAACGGGGCCGGCAAGTCCACGCTGTTCAACCTGATCGGCGGCTATCTCAAGCCGACCTCGGGCCAGGTCACGCTGGAAGGGACGGTGCTGTCGAAGGTGGCCTCGTCCGAGATCGCGTCGCTGGGTCTCGGACGGACCTTCCAGACGCCACGGGCATTCAATTCGCTTTCGGTTCTGGACAACGTGCTGGTCGGGGCGGACAACGTCGGCGAAAATCTGCTTTCGGTGATGAGCGGGGGCTGGCGTTCCGCCGACGCGGCACTGGCCAGACGGGCCGCCGATGTGCTGGCACGGGTCGGTCTGAAGGACCGGGTGCAGGATTCGGTCGCCAAGCTGTCGGGCGGCGAGATGCGGATGCTGGAGGTTGCCCGCCAGCTCATGCGGGCGCCGCGAGTCCTTCTGCTGGATGAGCCGACCGCCGGGGTCGCGCCGGGGTTTCAGAACAAGTTGAGCAGCCTGCTGGTCGAGTTGAACCGGGAAGGCGTGACCATGATTGTTGTCGAACACAATCTGCGCTTCCTGCTGGAAATTGCCGACAGGGTCGTGGTGCTGCAAAACGGCGAACTGCTGTCGCAGGGATCGCCGCAGGACATCCGGTCGGACCCGAAGGTCATCGCCGCATATCTGGGGGCAGATCATGCAGCTTGAAATCAGCGCGCTCGAATCGGGCTACGGAAAAGTCACGATCCTGCACAGCCTGAACCTTGTCGCGGCGCCCGGCGAAATCACCTGCCTGCTGGGGCCGAACGGGGCCGGCAAGAGCACGCTGATGAAGACGATCGCGGGGCAGTTGCCGGTGACCGCAGGCGACATGAAGCTGGATGGCAAGTCGATTGCCGGTCTCGGTCCGCTGCAGATCTGCAAGTCAGGCGTCGGCTATGTGCCGCAGGAACACAACGTCTTCACCCAGCTCTCGGTGCACGACAATCTCGCGGCGGCGTCGCTGGCCTATCCCGGGGCGGCAGCCCGGATCGAGGATGTGTTCAAACGCTTCCCGATCCTGCTGGAGCGGTCCAGGCAGAACGCCTCGACGCTTTCCGGCGGCGAACGGCAAACCCTGGCCATAGCAACGGCTTTGCTGGCCGCGCCAAAGATCATGCTGCTTGACGAACCCACGGCCGGGCTGGCCCCGCTGTTTGCCGACCGGATCGTGAACTGGATCAAGGAACTGGCGCACGACGGGATGTGCGTCATCTGGGTGGTCGAGCAGAATCCCGAAAAAATCCTGTCGTCGTCCAGGACAACCTTCGTCATGGAGGCCGGGCGCATAAGAGACGTACTTGACAGCCGCAGCCTGCTTGAACCGGGGCGGTTGGAGCAGGTGATGCTGTAGAACCTGAGGAACCCAAGAAACGTAGCAGACTTTTCAACAAGGAGCGCCAGAAATGCCCGTATCTCGCAGTCTTCGGAACATGCTGAATACATCGTCAATCGTGGCGATGGCCTTTTCTTCCGCGCTTGCCGCCTCGGCCACGCAGGCCGCGGCGCAGGAGGTGACCCTGGGAGTGCTGGTGCCGCTGACCGGCGAGCTGGGCCGGTTCGGCGAGATCGTGGCCTCCGGCATCGAGCTTGCGGTGAACCAGATCAACGCGGCGGGCGGCACCTCCTGCGGGATGCTGCGCACCGTGCTGGCCGATACCAAGGGCGAGCCGGATCACGCCATCCGCGTGGCGCAGAAGATGATCGACAGTGACGGCGCCATTGCCATCCTCGGCCCGACGTCGGGCGAGATGGTGGCGCTGGTCGATCTGGCGAAACGGCAGAAGACGATGCTGATCTCGCCGCTGGCAGGCAGCATCAGTCTCAACGAACTCGGCGGCGATTTCGTCTATCGCACGGTCTCCTCCGACCTTGGCGACGGGGCCGCCGCCGGCCTGTGGCTGAGCGAGAAGGGCTACAAGCGGGTGGCCTTCCTGGTGCAGAACGAGGAATCGACGATCTCGACGGCGCAGGTGGCCAAGGGCAAGGTCGAAGAGGCGGGCATCGAGATCACCGACTATGTGGTGTTCAACCCCGGCCAGCCCTCCTATCAGGCCGAACTGATCGCGCTTCTGGCCAATGCGCCCGACGCCATCTATCTGGCGGGCGGGCAGGTTTCGGGCGTGACCGTCATCAAGGAGGCGACCGTCGGCGGCTTCGCGGGCGAATGGCTGTTCTCCGCTGATCTGGCGGTGCCGGAGATTTTCGATGCGGTCGGGGCCGATCTCTTGAACGGCCGCGCCTATGTCGAGTTCGCCGATGCCGACAACACGCTGCCCGAGTTCAAGGCCTTCGAGGCGCTCTATATGGCCAGCAACCCCGAGGCACCGGGGCCCTTCGCCTCGAACGCCTTCGACATGACCAACCTCGTGGCCCTGGCGCTGCAGGCAAGCGGCGAATGCACCGGCGCCGGGATCAATTCGGCGATCCGCCAGGTCGCCGAGGGCGGCGAGCCGGTCGCCAGCTTTGCCGACGGCAAGGCCGCCCTTGCGGCGGGCAAGGACATTGACCTGGTCGGCGCCTCCGGCTCGTTGACCTTCGATGCCAGCGGCACGGTGGCCGGGGCCTATACGATCCAGGAGGCCAAGGATGGCGCCTGGACGAACGTCAAGTTCTATCCTGCCAGCCTGTTCGAATAGGGGCTTCCGGGGCGCCCGGCGGCGCTCCCCCCCGTTTTGACCGGGTGCGGTCGTGGACCTCACGCGGCCTTTTCGGTTTCGGGCGGGGGTGATCCCGCCGATGCCGGGTCGTTCGTCATTCGATTGTGTCCGGCAAAAGTGGCATCCGGTTTCGTCGCAAGACACGCGACAATTCGGGAATCTTGAGTCTGCCCGGCGCTTGCGTCAGCGTCGGCCAGACTCCAAGTCCACAGCCGGTCGGTGGTGAACCGACCCGGCATTGCCGTCGGGAAAACGCTCCGCGCATCGCCCGTTGTGGAACGGAAGACGACATTGAAGCCGCATTGACCCGATCTCCGCGAACGGACGGTGCGGCTGTTTGTTGAACACCGCGACGAATGTCGGAACCAAGCTGCGGCGCCGGTTGCGATCGCAGGCGTATTGGGTGGTATGCTGGACGGTGACGGTGATGCGGCCTTTGGCCGGTGGTAGCCGGTCATGCGGCAGACTTTCCGGAAGGCGAGGGCGCAGCAGCTCCATCGGGTGCGCGCGCAAGCTGAGGCGCGGCGAGAGATAGTCCTCGATCACCTCCTGGCACGCAGTCATCTGCGGCGAAGTGACGGTGGGTTCGACACCACCTTCGCCATCGGGGCCAAACAGCGGCAGCGGGGCGGGAGCCTTCAGCGCCTTGGCCGCCCAGAGCGCATCACGGCGGGTGAGGCCAAGGGCGGCGAAGCCATCGGCTTCGGCCAGGCGCTCCAGCGCATCGGGATGCACACCCGCCCGGCGCCAGAGGCTTTCGACATCGGGATAGCCGTTGCCCCGGGCGGCCGCGATCCACGAAGCGTCCTCGTCGCGCATGCCCTTGATCTGGCGGAACCCAGCCCAGGGCCAGCCCGCCATCCGGGCGCAATTCCAGCGTGCAATCCCAGACCGAGTGGTTGACCGAGATGGGGCGAACTTCAACGCCGTGATCGCGGGCATCGCGCACCAGCTGGGCCGGGGCATAGAATCCCATCGGCTGGCTGTTCAAGAGCGAGCAGGTGAAGACCGCCTAGCCGTCAGCCGTCCGGTCTGGTCCAGATGAAGATCAGAACCCCCGCCAGGGCGACGGACTGCATAAGGATGATCCTGCCGGAAAAGCCCAGTGTCAGCGACATCCCAAGGGCGGCGGCGCAGGACAATGTCGCAAAAATCTTGGCGCGGCGGGAAATCGCGCCGCGTTCGTTCCAGTTGTGAATGGGCGGGCCGAACACCGGATGCGCCAGCAGCCAACGATGAAGGCGAACGGAGCTTTTTCCAAAGAAGAAGCCGGCCGCCAGCAGAAACGGAACCGTGGGAAGGAAGGGCAGGAACAGCCCGATCGCGCCAAGGGCGACGCAGATCAGGCCTGCAATCGCCCAAACAGAGCGGATCATGTCAGCAGTTCCCGCAGAATCGCGTTGAGAACGGGCTGCCCGTCGCGGGTCGCCGCCACCCTGCCCCCATCGGTTGTGATCATCCCGATGTCTTCAAGGTGGCGCAGCGCAGCGGTCGGCAAGGGTCGTCCGGCGAGGCTTTCGAAGCGCGCAGACTCTATGCCCTCGCGCAGGCGCAAACCCATCAGAAGAAATTCCGTCGCCTGATCCTGCGGCGTCAGTGTTTCGGTCGGTCCGTCGCCCGAACCGGCATTCTCGACCCGCTCAAGCCAGGCGGAGGGCGCACGCGGCGCCTCTGTCGCCCATCGCGCGCCATTCAGCGAAAGCCGCCCGTGGGCACCCGGCCCGATACCGGCATAGTCGCCATACCGCCAGTAGATCAGGTTGTGGCGGCTTTCCGACCCCGGTCTGGCATGGTTCGAAATCTCATAGGCAGGCAATCCATACTCCCCGCAAATCTCCCGTGTCGCCAGATACATGTCGCTCGCAAGCTCTTCTCCGGGCAGCCCCTTCAGGTGCCCTGCCGCCGCCCGAGCGCCAAAGACGGTCCCGTCCTCGATCGTCAGTTGGTAGAGCGAGAAATGATCGACCGCCATGGCGAGCGCCTCGGTCAGTTCGGCGCGCCATTCGGCAAGCGACTGATCTTGCCGCGCATAGATCAGATCGAAGCTGACCCTTTGAAAAGCCGACCTTGCAATGTCGAACGCCCGGCGCGCATCCGCGGCGGAATGCATCCGCCCAAGACGCTGCAAGTCCCGGTCGTTCAGCGCCTGCACGCCCATCGACAGCCGGTCGACGCCGCCTTCGGCATAGGCCCGGAACCTCCCGGCCTCGACCGATCCGGGATTGGCCTCCAGCGTCACCTCGAAATCATTGGCGGGGGTCCAGACCCTGCGCACCCGCTCAAGTATCGCCGCCACAATCTCCGGCTCCATCAGCGAGGGCGTGCCGCCACCGAAGAAGACCGTGTTCAGCACCCGTCCCGGCGTCAGCGCCGCCACCCGATCGATCTCGCGCAGATAGGCGGCCAGCCAGCGGCGCTGGTCGATCCGGGCGGCCACATGGCTGTTGAAATCGCAGTAAGGGCATTTTGACGTGCAGAAAGGCCAGTGGATGTAAAGGCCGAAGCCGCCGTGCCGCCAATCTTCGAAAGTTGTATTTTCGGCCCGAATAGTGTCTATTCCTTCATCGCGGTGACTTCGATTTCGACTTTCATTTCCGGTCTGATCAGCCCCGCGACAACCATGGTGGCGGCAGGCCGGATCTCGCCCAGGAACTCGCCCAGAACCGGCGTGATCGCGTCGGCGAACACGACATCGGTGATGGTATATTGCACCCGCACGATGTCCTTCAGCGCGAAACCGCCCTGTTCGAGCGCCCAGCGGATCGTGTCGAAACAGTTGCGGGCCTGTTTCGCGACATCGGCCGGCATCTTCATCGTGCCATAATCATACCCGGTGACGCCGGACACGAAGCACCATGGCCCCTTCACCACCGCCCGACTGTAACCCATGGTCCGCTCAAAGGGTGATCCGGTCGAGATGAGTTTCATCCTGTCCTCCAAAGGCTTCTGCAAGTTTTCGGAACGCATCGGCGCGATGCGAGATCCGGTTCTTCAGCTCGGCGCCCATCTCGGCAAACGTAAGGTCATGGCCGTCCGGCTGAAACATCGGGTCATAGCCGTGCCCGTGCGCGCCCCGCGTTGGCCAGATGACCTGCCCCTCAACCTTGCCCTCGAACACCTCGTCATGGCCGTCAGGCCAGGCCAGAACCATTGTCGCGCGAAATCGTGCGCGGCGCGGGTAGGGGGCTGCCGCTTCCTCCAGCGCAGTCCAGGTGCGGGTCATGGCCAGACTGAAATCACGGCCGGCGGGTGTCGTCGCCCAGTCGGCTGTATAGACCCCGGGCGCACCGTCCAGCCCCTCGACCTCAATGCCGGAATCATCGGCAAGGGCGGGCAGGCCGGTCGCCTTGGCGGCCGCGTGAGCCTTGACGCGCGCATTGCCGACAAACGTTGCCTCCGTCTCCTCCGGCTCAGGCAGGCCCAGTTCGGCCGCGCTGACGCAGCTTATGCCGTAGGGCGACAGAAGGGCGGCAATCTCCTCGAGCTTCCCCCTGTTGTGGGTCGCCACCAGCAGCTTGTCGCCCGTGAACACCCTCATCCGATGGCGACCTTCTGCGCCGCGACCAGCGCCGCGATGCCATTTTCCGAAAGGTCGAGCAGTTTGCCCATTTCCTCCCGGCTGAAGGTCGCGCCTTCGGCGGACATCTGCACCTCGATCAGCCTTCCGCGCCCGGTCAGGATGAAATTGCCGTCCGTTCCCGCCTCGCTGTCTTCGGCATAGTCCAGATCGACGACCGGCTGACCCGCATAGATGCCGCAGCTGACCGCGGCGACATGATCCATGATCGGATCGCTGACGATCGCCCCGGATTTCAGCAGCTTGTTGACCGCCAGCCGCAGCGCGACCCAACCCCCGGTGATGGAGGCGCAGCGCGTCCCGCCGTCCGCCTGGATGACATCGCAGTCGACGACGATCTGCCGTTCGCCCAGTGCCACGCGGTCGACACCGGCGCGCAGCGCCCGCCCGATCAGCCGCTGGATTTCCTGGGTGCGGCCCGACTGTTTGCCGGCCGCGGCCTCGCGCCGGTTGCGGCTGTTGGTGGCCCGTGGCAGCATCCCGTATTCCGCCGTGACCCAGCCGAGACCCGTGCCCTTCAGGAACGACGGCGCCTTGTCCTCGATGCTTGCCGTGCAGATCACTTGCGTGTCGCCGCAGCGGATCAGGCAAGAACCTTCGGCATGTTTGGTTATCCCGGTTTCGATCGAAATCGGGCGCATTTCATCAAGTTTCCGGCCGGAAGGGCGCATGTCGTGGTCCTCAGTCAGTGGGTGCGCCCATTAAGGCCCGGCAGCCCCCCGATGCAACCCCGATTGACGTGCGGCTTTCCCGCTCTTTATCTGGGGGCAGGAGTGATGATGAGCGACGGTCCCAAGATTCTGGCCCAGATGAACGACCGCTCGCGCGAAGTTTTCCGCCGCGTGGTCGAATCCTATCTCGACAGCGGTGATCCGATCGGTTCGCGCTCTCTCACCCGAACGATGAGCGAGAAGCTGTCGGCCGCCACGATCCGCAACGTGATGCAGGATCTGGAATTTCTCGGCCTCCTTGACAGTCCGCATGTCTCGGCCGGGCGCATTCCCACCCAGCTTGGCCTTCGCATGTTCGTGGATGGTCTGATGGAAGTGTCGACCGTCGCCGCCGAAGACCGGCAGGTGATGGAAGCAACGGTTTCCGGCACCGAGCCGGATGTGACTTCGCTCCTGGATCGCGTCGGATCGGCCCTGTCGGGGATCACCCACGGCGCAAGCCTCGTCCTGACGCCGAAGCAGGAAGCGCCGATCCGCCATATCGAATTCGTCTCGCTCGGCCCGGATCGCGCGTTGGTGGTTCTGGTCTTTGCCGACGGGCAGGTGGAAAACCGGCTCTTCACCCCGCCGCCGGGCCAGACGCCCTCCTCCCTGCGGGAGGCCGCGAATTTCCTCAATGCGATGGCCGAGGGGCGCACGGTTTCGGAATTGCGCACCCACATGCGCCGCGACATTGCCGCACGTCGGCGAGAGCTGAACAGCCTTGCGCGGGAACTGGTCGAAAGCGGCCTCGTCCTTTGGGAAAATCCCGGCGAATCTCAGGAACGGCTGATCGTGCGGGGGCAGTCCAACCTGCTCGATCAGGCGGCAGAGGTCGACCTGGCCCGCATCCGCAGTCTTTTTGACGACCTGGAGCGCAAGCGTGACATCGCCGAATTCCTCGAATTGACCGAAACGGGCGAGGGGGTGCGTATATTCATCGGGTCGGAGAACAAACTTTTCTCACTTTCGGGTTCCTCTCTGGTGGTCTCTTCCTATATGAACGCGGATCGGAAGATTATCGGCGCGGTCGGCGTCATCGGACCGACACGGCTGAACTATGGCCGGATCGTTCCGATCGTCGATTATACGGCGCAGCTTGTCGGCAGGCTCCTGTCGGGCGAGCGCAAGGGACAGAACTGATGAGTGAGATGAAGAAAGACGAACTTGCGGAAGATCAGGCCCTGATGGGCGAAGAGTTGGCGGAAGACGATCCGCTTATGGTCGAGATCGAGGTGCTGAAAGCCGAGCGCGACGAATTGAAGGACCGGTTCATGCGGTCGCTCGCGGATGCCGAAAACATCCGCAAGCGCGGTGAACGTGACCGGCGCGAGGCCGAACAATATGGTGGCACGAAGCTCGCGCGCGATCTTCTGCCGATCTATGACAATCTCAAACGCGCGCTCGACGCGGCGGGCGACGAACAGCGCGCGGCGGCACTGGCGCTGATCGAAGGGGTAGAGCTGACCATGCGCGAACTGGTGACCGTGCTGACCCGTCATGGCGTGAAACCCGTCGCGCCCCAGGTGGGGGATACGTTCGACCCGCAGATCCATCAGGCCATGTTCGAAGCCCCGCTTCCGGGAACCAGGGCGGGTGACATCATTCAGGTGATGACCGAGGGCTTCTTGCTGCACGACCGGCTTCTGCGCCCCGCGCAGGTTGGCGTGAGCTCGACGCCGAAATCCTGATCGGGTGCCGGTGCGGGGGTTTCACACCCCCGCGCCCCCGTGGGATATTTGTGCCAGAATGAAGGACAAGCAGGGCGGGGACCAACCCCGCCTTAACATATCAGGGCGCGTTTCAGATCATAAAGAGCCGCGAGCGCCTGCAGAGGCGTCATTTCGTCTGGATGCATTGCCTTCACCTGTTCTTCGAGTGGTGAAGGCCCCTTGGCGGCCCGCGCCGCAGGCGTGGGCGCCGGCATGGTGCTGAACAGTGGCAGGTCGTCGATCAGCGCATGCTTGCGGGTGCCGCCCTCGCGTTCGCCTTTCTCCAGAGCCTCAAGCACCACCTTGGCGCGTTCGACCACGGCGGCGGGCAGGCCGGCCAGTCGCGCGACTTGCACGCCATAACTGCGGTCTGCCGCGCCTTTCTTCACCTCGTGCAGGAAGATCACGTCGCCATGCCATTCCTTGACCGCGACCGTGGCATTTTCGACACCGGAAAGCTTCCCCGCCAGCGCCGTCATCTCATGGTAGTGGGTCGCGAAAAGCGCCCGGCAGCGGTTCACGTCGTGCAGATGTTCGAGCGTGGCCCAGGCGATGGAAAGCCCGTCATAGGTCGCGGTGCCGCGCCCGATTTCGTCGAGGATCACCAGCGCCCGGTCGTCGGCCTGATTGAGGATGGCGGCGGTTTCGACCATCTCGACCATGAAGGTCGACCGCCCGCGCGCCAGATCGTCGGCGGCGCCCACGCGGCTGAAAAGCTGGCTGACCAGGCCGATACGGGCCTTTGACGCCGGAACGAAGGATCCGGCCTGCGCCAGAAGCGCGATCAGCGCGTTTTGCCTGAGGAACGTGGACTTGCCGGCCATGTTCGGACCGGTCAGCAGCCAGATGGCGGGTGTGCCGCCATCGGTCAGGAGGCAGTCGTTGGCGATGAAGGGCGTGCCCGTTCGTTTCAGCGCACGTTCCACGACCGGATGGCGGCCGCCTTCGACCTCGAAACCACGGCTGTCGTCCATCGTCGGCTCGCACCAGTCTTCAGCACGGGCGAGGTCGGCGAAAGCGGCGGTCAGGTCAATTTCCGCAAGGGCGCGGGCGGCTTGCGCAATCGGGGCGGCTGCATCGAGAAGGATGGCCTTCAGGCGATCATAGAGCCGCTTTTCAATCTCCAGTGCCCGGTTTCCGGCATTCAGGATCCGGGTTTCCAGTTCGCCGAGCGGCAGCGTCGTGAAGCGCACCTGACTGGCGGTGGTCTGGCGGTGGATGAAGGTTTCATTCAGGGGTGGCGACAGCATCCTTGCCGCATGGGTGTCGGATGTTTCGATGAAATAGCCGAGCACATTGTTGTGCTTGATCTTGAGGCTTTGCACGCCAGACAGTGCCGCATAATCGGCCTGCAGCGCCGCGATCACGCCCCGGCCCGCGTCACGCAACTTGCGGGCTTCGTCCAGGTCCGGGTCGTGACCGGGGGCGATGAAACCGCCGTCGCGGGCCAGAAGCGGCGGATCGGGAACCAGCGCCGCGCCGAGCAGGCCGACCAGATCCTCATGCCCGGTCAGGTCGCGCGCCGCCGCTTTCAGGCGATCCGGCAGATCGGCGGCAAGGATGGCCTTGGCGATGCGGCCGGCGCCGGAAAGACCATCACGGATCGCCGCCAGATCACGAGGCCCGCCCCGGTCCAGCGCCAGTCGCGACAGGGCGCGATCCATGTCGGGCACCTGTTTCAGATCGGCGCGCAGCGCCTCGGTCTGCCGCGTTTCGCCGACCAGCGCACGCACTGCGGCGAGTCGTTCGCGGATCTCGGACAGATCGCGCGAAGGGGCCGACATGCGCCGGTCCAGAAGGCGCGCCCCGGCGGCGGTCACGGTCCGGTCAATGGCGGCAATCAGCGAGCCGTCGCGTCCGCCCGACAGGCTCTGGGTGATTTCCAGATTGCGTCTTGTCGCCACGTCGATCTGCACGAAGCCACCCGCGACCTCCTTCACCGGCGGGCGCAGCAGCGGCAGGCGCCCGCGCTGCGTCAGGTCGAGATATTCGACAATCGCGCCCATGGCCGATTGCTCGGCCCTGTCGAACCCACCGAACGCATCGAGCGCGCCGACCGCGAAAAGATCGCACAGCCGCTTCTCCCCGCCCTGGCTGTCGAATGATCCGCGCGACAGGGGTGTAAGCGCAGCGCCAGAAGCAGATACTAATGCGGCCAATTCACCCTCGCGCGCGTCGCTGATCACGAGTTCGCGCGGGGCGAGGCGCGCGAGTTCCGGGGCGAGGCGTACCAGCGGACAGGCCATCACCCGAAATTCGCCGGTGGAAATGTCTGCCCAGGCCAGGGCGGCCTCGTCCCGTACTTCGGCCCAGGCGGCCAGGAAGTTGTTGCGCCGGGCTTCCAGCAGCGTCTCCTCAGTCAGGGTGCCGGGCGTCACCAACCGCACGACATCGCGCGCGACGACCGATTTTGATCCGCGCTTTTTCGCCTCGGCCGGATCTTCCATCTGCTCGGCGATCGCGACGCGAAAGCCCTTGCGGATCAGGGTCAGCAGATACCCTTCGGCGGCAAAAACCGGCACGCCGCACATCGGGATGTCCTGGCCCAGGTGCTGGCCGCGTTTGGTTAGCGCAATATCGAGCGCCGCCGCCGCCGCTTCGGCATCAGCAAAGAACATCTCGTAGAAATCGCCCATCCGGTAGAAGAGAAGCGCATCCGGATAGCGCCCCTTTATCTCCAGATATTGCGCCATCATGGGCGTTGTCTGACTTTCCGAACCGCTCAAGAAACCCTCCGTGCTCGCGCGACCCTACAAAAGCGACGCGGGATCGGAAAGTCGCATTTGGAAGCGTCTGAGGGTTTGCCGCGGCACCACCGAACTCCCCGACCTTCCCAGAGCCGAACCCCTCATCCGCCGATGCAGCTCTGGCTTTCCGGGAAGAGATGCGCCGTGGGCCTCAACAGGGCAGCAAACCCCGACCAGACTCGGCTGTTCATCCTGCGTCGCAAGGGTCGAGCGTGCGATCGTGTGGGGGCTGGCACATGGGGCGGCGCTGATGGCTGCCGTTCGCAGGGTTGGATAACTTCCGAAAAGCCCAACAGGGACGAACGGACTCAGATATCCGCCCTTCCAGGCGGTCGCCTGCGAAACATCTGATTTTTGAAGTGGTATCTGCTCGCAGGCCTCACGTGCCAGACAGTTCGACTCGCCGTCCTTCGCGCGCCGAAAGCGCAATGGCGTGGATGGCCTTCTCGATCTCCAGCCCGGCAGTGAAATCGAGCGCCGGACGCGTATCGTCGCGGATGGCGCGCAAGAAACCCGCCAGCTCGATGACCTTCAGGTCGTTGAAACCCACCTGATGACCCGGTGCCGGGCAAAAGGCCTCGTAGGGCGGGTGTTCCGGCGCGGTCAGGATCGTCCTGAAGCCCTGGGTCGCCTTGTCGCCCCGGTTCTGGAACAGATGCAGTTCGTTCATCCGCTCCTGATCAAAGACCAGCATGCCCTCGGTTCCATGCACCTCGAACCCGAGCCGGGACTTGCGACCCCAGGCCGAGCGCGACGCGACCATGACCCCCTTCACGCCGCTGGCGAAGGTCAGAAGGGCCGATGCCATATCCTCGTTCTCGACCGCGGCATGGCCCGAGCCATCTGCAAGCGGCCGGGTCTTGTGAATCGTCTCGATCTCGCCCAGCACACTCTCAAGCGGACCGCACAGGCCGGTCAGAAGCGAGATCAGGTGGCAGCCGATATCCCCAAGGGCGCCCAGTCCCGCATCCTTCAGCTTTGCACGCCAGGACCAGTGCAGATCAGGGTCGGCCTGATAATCCTCGTCCACCCAGCCGCGCACATGGACCACCCGACCGATCTCGCCCGCGGCCACCAGCCGACACGCGTGGCCGAAAGCCGGGTTGGCCAGGTAGTTGTATCCCAGTTGCGTCTTGAGGCCCGAGGCGCGCGCCGCCGCCTCCATCGCCTGTGCATCCCCGAGGGTCAAGGCCATGGGTTTTTCACACCAGACATGCTTGCCCGCCGCCAGTGCCGCCAGTGCCATCTCCCGGTGCAAACCGTTCGGCGTGGTGATGGAGATGATGCCGATCGCGGGATCGTCCAGCAGGTCGCGCCACGTGTCTGTTGCGGATTCGAACCCGAACTGATCCGCCATCTCCGTCGCGCGGGCGGCCGGCGTGTCGGCCAGCGCCACCAGACGGACGGCGGGCACATCGCCCATCACCGCCCTGACCGAACGATAGGCGAGCGCATGGGCCTTGCCCATGAAGCCGGTTCCGATCAGACCGACGCCGATGACATCCATTTCCATCTCCTCCATCCCCTGTGAAAGCCGCGACAGGCCCTCAGGTAACCTGGTCGAGCCAGTCGCGGAATGCGTCGGCGACCGCAGGGTCGCAATCGACAAGATATTGCGGCGCGGGATATTCGCCGCCGTGAACGTCCTGGACAAAACGGCCCATCGCCGCGGTCCGAAGCGCCTGAAGCCGGTCCTGTTCGGCAGCGAAATCGGCATAGATCTTGGCATGGCGCGGCACATGTCCGCGGTTCTGGCCCAGCACATCGTCACTGAACAGATATTGCGCATGCCCCCCGGCACCGGCTCCCATCGAGATCAGGAAAAGCCCGGTCTTTTCCGCGATGGCCTGGGTGATCGAATGCGGCACGACCTCGATCTCCACGGCAAAGGCTCCGGCCTCGGCCAGTGCCTTGCACTGGTTCCAAACCAGTTGCGCGCTTTCCAGCGTCTTGCCGACCGCCTTGAATCCACCCGTCCATGTGCGCTTGGACGGGACCAGCCCGACATGTCCGCAGACCGGCAAGGCATGATCCGCGAGCGCCCGCACCGTGGCCAGACTGCCCGAGCAATAGAAGGCATCCGCCCCGTGCTTATAAAGCGGGAAGGCCCAATTCAGAAAATCACCGGTTCCGCCGATTTCATAGAAATTCTCGCCCGGAAAGAGGAAGGCGTCGGGGGCCACCTCGCGCAAGCGACGGTCATAAACCATCGCGGACGGGACCGAGAGCAGTTCCACCCCGGCCCGCGCCGCCGCCTCGGCCTCCTCAAGACTTTCCACGCGCAGCATCGCGAACTGATGCTTGTCGCGGGCATCGAGCAGATCCCGGACGGTCAGGCGCGCCATGTCACTGCACCTCGATCAGGACGCGATCACCCTCGACCTTCACTGGAAAGGTCTTGAGGTTCACGCAGACCGGCGCGCGCATTGCTTCACCGGTGCGATAGTCGAACTGGCCGTTATGTTTGGGGCATTCGACCAGGAAATCCATCACCAGCCCGCCGCACAGATGCACCTGCTCGTGCGTGCAAAGGCCGGCGGTGGCGTAAAACCTGCCATCGATACCGTGGTAGATCGCATAGGTCGCGCCGCCATGGTCAAAGCGGATCAGATCCTCTTCGTCGACATCGGCGGTAGCACAGGCTTCAATCCATTGCGGCATGATCACTCCTCATTCGGCGGCAGCCGGGGGCGTCATGCCCGGCACAAGTTGGTGGAAATCGTCGCGGTAGGGTTTCGCCGAAGGCGGCAGATCGCGTCTGACGAAATAGTCCTCGTAGGCGAGCTGGCGCCTGAACGCGGGCCACATTTCGCGGAACCCTTCGGCAATCGACCGGTTCGGGACCGGGAGATCGGCCTTGATGACCTCGTGCAGTTTCGGAAGCGCGTGGTAGGGCACCATGGGAAACATGTGGTGTTCGACATGGTAGTTCATGTTCCAGTAGATGAAGCGGCTGACCGGGTTCATCAGCACCGTGCGGCTGTTCAGCCGGTGATCGGTGACATTGTCGGCCAGTCCGCCATGCTGCAGAAGCCCCGTCATCACATGGTGCCATGCGCCATAGAGCCGGGGCAGCCCGATCACCATCAGCGGTAGGATCGAGCGCAGCCACAGGGCCAGCGCGATCATTGCCAGATAGATGGCCAGGTGAATCTGTGCGACCCGCTGCACCTTGCCCCACTCGCTTTCGGGCACGAAGGTCCGCTCCTCCCTCGTCGGGCCGCCGAGCGCATTCTGCACCAGCGTGGGGACGAACTTCACTACGTCGATCAGTCCGATGAAGTTCAGGATGACCTTGGCCAGTTCCGGCGGGCGCATGACGGCGATTTCCGGATCGCGGCCGACGATGTAGGTTTCCGAATGGTGGCGGGCGTGGCTCCAGCGCCAGGTGGCGGCGTTGCGCATGATCATGAAGCTTGCGATCTGATAGACCGCGTTGTTCATCCAGGCGGTCCGGAAGGCCGTGCCATGGCCGCATTCATGCCAGCGCGCGTCGCTGGCCGACCCATAGAGAACGCCATAGCCAAGCCAGAACGGCACTGACCACCAGGACGGCCAGAGTGCTGTCCCGGCGGCGGCGAGGGCGATCATCAGGCCGTAAAGCACCAGCGTATCGCGGATGGCCGGGCGGTCGGTGCGCGCCATCAGGTCTTTCATCACCTTGCGCGGCACATCCGAGTGATACCATTCGGCCGCCGTCAGACCGCTTTCGACGGCCCGCCGTGCATCGGCGCCGAATGGGCTGTAGTCCCGCTTGCCCATGATGGTGGTTCCCCTCTCCTGCGCGTTGCCGCCGTGCCTTGACTGTCGATAGACGGAGTTTGCGCCGATCACCAAGAGCGTGGCTTGAAGAACTCGTCAGAATGCATCACAGATGGCATCATTATTGATGTAACTTCGTCAGGAGAGACGATGGCCCGCCGCCCGACGATTCACGACGTGGCCCGCGAGGCGGGCGTCTCTCCGGCGACGGTGGACCGCGTGCTGAACGCGCGCGAGAGGGTGCGCGAAGAAACCGCCCGCAAGGTCTATGAAGCCGCCCGGCTGATCGGCTATCACGCCGCGCCGCTGATCGGGCAGCGCGTTCAGGTGGATCTGCCGCGCCTGCGCCTTGGCGTCGTGCTGCACAAGGAGCGCCAGGCCTTCTATCAGCAGTTCAGGTCCGAGATCGAACGCGCCGTCGCCCAGGCGGCGGGGGTGCGTGCGTCGGCCGTGGTGGAGTTCGCGGCATCGCAGTCGCCGGGGGATTTCGTGACGCTGATGGAAGGGATGGTCGGGCGGGTCGACGCTGTCGCCGCCACCGCTGTCACCCACCCTGAGGTGACAGAATCAGTGGCGCGCCTCAACGCCAAGGGCATCCCGTGTTTTTCGCTTCTGAACGATTTCGCACAGGGTGTGCGGCAGAATTATCTGGGAATGAACAATCTTAAGGTCGGTCGCATCGCCGCGCACATGATTGCGTCGACGGTGCATCAGCCGGGCAAGGTCGCGGTCTTCGTCGGCGGCTACCGCTGGCACGGACACGAATTGCGCGAAACCGGCGTGCGCAGTTATTTCCGCGAACATGCGCCGCAGTTTGTCATTCTGGACACCTTGGTGAACCTGGAAACCCGGCAGCTGACCTACGAGGCGACGTTGGATCTTCTGGGGCGGCATCCCGACCTCAGGGGTATCTACTGCGCCGGAGGCGGCATGGAGGGGGCCATAGCCGCCGTCCGCGAGGCGCGCAAACCCGGCGAGGTGGCGCTGATCGTCAACGAACTGACACCGGAAAGCCGGGCGGCGCTCATTTCCCGCTATGTCACGATGGTGATCTCCACGCCGCTCTCGCGACTCTGTGCCGACCTTGTCGCCCTGGCCGGCGAGACGGTGCGGCACGGGATAACGCCGGTTCAGGGTCAGCATTTCCTGCCGCCCGACCTGTATCTTCCCGAGTCGGTGTGACGAAAATCCGTCATCAAGACCATCATCAATTCGTCAGGCGTGACGAAAAGCCGCGCCGACAGATTGACGGAATCACCCGCCGGCGACCACTTTCCCTGACCAACGATGCAGGGTCACGGAGGGCCGGCAATGGTCGCGTTCGCGCTCAATCACATGACGGTGGCCAGGCTCGGTTATGTCGAGCTTCTGGCGCTGGCCGCCGATCTGCGATGCGTCGGCGTGGAGGTTCGCAATGATCTGCCGCAGCCCCTGTTCGACGGGATGGCCCCGGCCGACGCCGGGGGATTGGCGCGCGACAAGGGGCTGCGGCTTCTGGCCGTGGCAGAGGTCAAGCGGTTCAACGACTGGTCGGACGACAAGGCCGCAGAGGCGCTGGCCCTGATGAAGATCGCCAAGGCGGCCGGCGCAGAGGCGGTCAGCCTGATCCCGCGCAACGACAATCAGGGCATGGGCAACGGCGAGCGCCAGGCGGCGCTGCGCGTCGCGCTCAAAGCCCTGAAACCGATGCTGGAAGACCACGGCCTTGTCGGCATGGTCGAACCGCTGGGCTTCGAAATCTGCGCCCTGCGCTACAAATCGGAAGCTGTCGAGGCGATCGGGGCGATCGGGGCGACGGGGCGCTTCAAGCTCGTGCATGACACGTTCCACCATGCGCTTGCCCATGGCGGTTCGTTCTTTCCTGACCATACCGGAATCGTCCATGTGTCGGGCGTGACCGACCCGGCAGTCAGTCTATCGGGCATGCAGGACGCACACCGCGTTCTGGTCGTCCAGGGTGACCGGCTGGGCAACATCGACCAGCTCGCCACGCTGGACGCGATGGGCTGGTCCGGCCCGGTCAGCTTCGAGGCGTTTGCGCCCTCTGTCCACGCGTCACCTCATCAGGGGGCGGATCTCGCCGCCTCGTTCGCCTTCATCCGCGAAGGGCTCGCCCGCAGGGCTGCCTGAGATCGCGCATGAAAATCCGGCCCTCAGGAGAGAAGGGGCCTTTCCGGCAGATCAGGGATGCGCCGGACATCCACCCAGGGAGAGAACCATGAAGAAAACCCTTGTCGTTGCCGGCTTCGCCGCGATGATGTCCACCACCGCCATGGCCCAAGGCATCGGCGTGTCGATGGCGAAATTTGATGACAACTTCCTGACCGTGCTGCGCAACGGTATCCAGTCGCAGGCCGATGCGCAGGGGCTGAGCGTTCAGATCGAGGATGCGCAGAACGATGTGGCCAAGCAGCTTGACCAGATCAACAACTTCATCGCGTCGGGCGTGACGGCGATCATCGTGAATCCGGTCGATACGTCGGCCACCCAGGCGATGTCGGATGCCGCCGCCGCCGCGAATGTCCCGCTGGTCTATGTGAACCGGCAGCCGATCAATGTCGATGCGCTGCCTGACAATCAGGCTTTCGTCGCCTCGAACGAAGTCGATTCCGGCACTCTGGAAACCATCCAGCTTTGCGACAACTGGGCTGCCGAAGGCAAGACCGAGGTGAATGTCTATGTCATGCAGGGCGAACTGTCGAACCAGGCCGCCGTGCAGCGCACGCAGGATATCTATGACGTGATCGAAGCCGGCAAGTGCAAGGTGAAGGTCAATGTGATCCAGCAGCAGACCGCCAACTGGAGCCGTGACGAAGCGCAGAACCTGATGACCAACTGGCTGTCGACCGGCGCGGCCTTTGATGGCGTCATCTCCAACAACGACGAAATGGCGATCGGCGCCATCCAGGCGATGAAGGCGGCCGGCATCGACATGGCGACCGTGCAGGTCGGCGGCGTCGACGCTACCCAGGATGCGCTGGCCGCGATGCAGGCCGGCGATCTGGACGTGACGGTGTTCCAGAATGCCGCCGCCCAGGGGGCCGGTTCGCTGGATGCCGCGACCAAGCTGGCGGCGGGCGAGGCGGTGGACCAGAAGGTCTGGGTGCCTTTCGAACTGGTCACACCGGCAAACGTGGCAGGCTATTTGGCCAAGAACTGATCCGGGCCTACCGGACCCAAGGGGCGGCGGCGCGCCGCCCCTTTTCCCTTGACCCTGAGGAGAGACGGGGCAGAGGGTATCCATGTGATCGAGGGAAGGGGAAGTGCCCGTGTCTGAAGCCAATCACGGCCTTGGCGGTCTGAAATACGACCCGTCGAAGAAGGCCCGCGCGCCGGAATGGAATGTCTTCGCCGCGCTCATCCTGATCGTGGCGATCTTCGAGGTTCTGAACCGCCTGAACGGTGGCAGCTTCCTGTTCAACGTGCGGGACAATGTGCCGGGCCTGTTCAACCAGCAGCGGCTCGACATCATGATCCTGCAGGTCGCGATCACCGGGATCATCGCCCTGGGCGTGACGCAGGTCATCATCGTCGGCGGGATCGACCTGTCATCGGGCTCGCTCGTGGGGGCCACGGCGATGATCACCATGAGTTTTGCCCAGACGGCGATGGTGAACGGGCAGGCGAACCCCAAGGCGATCTTTGGCGATTGGGCGATGGATTTGCCGGTCCTTATTCCGATTTTAGTGGGACTGGCCTGCGGGATCATCGCCGGTCTGGCCAACGGTCTTCTGGTGGCCTACACCAAGATACCGCCCTTCATCGCGACGCTGGGCATGATGGTGTCCGCGCGCGGCGTGGCGCGCTGGTGGTCGAACGGTCAGCCGGTCAGCTTTCCCACGGAAAGCTATGGCAGCCTTGCCAATGGCGATCTTCTGAACACGCTGACCTTCGGCCTTCTGTCCTGGAAGGGTCAGAACCCGGCGCTGGTGTTCGTGGCGCTGGCCATCCTGTTCTCGGTCATCATGAGCAAGACGCTCTATGGCAAACACAGCTATGCCATCGGCTCGAACGAGGCCGCGGCCCGCATGTCGGGGATCAATGTCGACCGCCACAAGGTGCTGGTCTACATGATCGCGGGCCTTCTGTCGGCGGTGGCGGCGGTTCTTCTGACGTCGAAGAACCTGACGGCGCAGGCCGGCATGGGGGTCATGTATGAACTGGACGCCATCGCCATGGCCGTCATCGGCGGCATTTCGCTTTCCGGCGGGCGCGGCTCGATCCTCGGGACGGTGCTGGGCGCGATGATCTTTTCGACGATCATATCGGGGTTCACCTCGATCCAGCTGGATGCCTATTACCAGGAGATGGTGAAGGGTGCGATCATCGTGGGGGCCGTGGTTCTGGACCAGTGGCGCCAGAGAACCAGGGCGAGGGGATGAGCATGACCGACATCATTCTTGAAACACGCGGCCTGACCAAACGTTACGGCGGGGTTCACGCGCTGGAGGACGCGAACTTTACCCTGCGTGCCGGCGAACATGTGGCCGTCGTGGGCGACAACGGGGCGGGCAAGTCGACCTTCGTGCGCCAGATCACCGCGGTGGAGCAGAAGACCGGCGGCCAGGTCTTCTTTGAAGGGAAGGAAGTCAATTTCTCCGGTCCCCTGGCCGCGCGCGAGGCGGGGATCGAAACGGTGTTCCAGACGCTGGCGCTGGCCGACGATCTTGATGTGCCGTCGAACCTGTTTCTCGGGCGCGAGCTTTACAAGTTCAGGCTCGGCCCTTTCTCGTGGCTCGATCACAAGACCATGCGCGAGCGCACGATGGAGGCGCTGAAGACCACGGCGGTGAAGATCCCGAACGTGGACAACCCGATCCGCAACATGTCGGGCGGCCAGCGGCAATGTGTGTCCATCGCGCGGACGGCGGCCTTTGCATCGAAGCTCGTGATCATGGATGAGCCGACAGCGGCGCTTGGCGTTCAGGAAACCGCGCAGGTGGAAAACATCATCCGGGGGCTGAAGGAACGCGGCATCCCGATGGTCCTGATCAGTCACAACCTGCGTCAGGTTTTCGACCTCGTGGACCGGATCGTGGTCTTCCGCCGGGGCCGGATCGTTGCGAGCCTGCGCCGGGACGAAACCGACGGCAATGACATTGTGAGTTACATCACCGGCGTGAAAGGTGCGGCGGAAGGGGCCTACGCCTGACCCTCGGCCGGAACGCCCTCGACAATCACGACATGCGCAAGGCAGGCATCTGAGCGATGCTTCCGTGCAGCCTGATATTCTGCGGAATGGTAGCAGGCCCTTGCGGCCGCGAGCGACGGAAATTCGATGATGACATGGCGGTCGAGGTCGGGGCCTTCGAGGGTTTCCGCCGCGCCGCCCCTGGCCAGAAACCTGGCGCCGTGGGCGGCAAAAGCCATGGGAGCGAGCGCCTGATAGGCGGCATAGGCATCGCGGTCGGTTACCGTGACATGCGCGATCCAGTAGGCGGTCATCTTTCGTCTTCGAGCAGGTGCCGGGCGATTTCGGCGGCATCACGAAGATGCGCCCGGACAGCCTCTGCCGCGGCGTTCGGATCGTTGTCGCAGATGGCGGCGCAGATCCGCGCCATGTGGGCGGGTCCGGAGGTGCGGCGGTCGGTGCTGGCCAGGGTCAGCGCCCGCAAGCGGGAGATCCGGCCATTCAGGCGCTTGACGATCTCCCATGCAATGGTGTGATCCGCTGCGCCGAAGATCACCTCGTAAAAGGCCGTCGTGGCGGAGTAGAGCTGATGAGGGGCTTCGTCGTTAAAGGCGGTTTCAAGATCGGCCAGCGCTGACCGAAGGCGGGTCTTGATTTCATCATCCGCGCGTTCGGCGCAGGCCGCTGCCGCGTCAGCCTCAAGCAGTCGGCGTATGTCGTAGACCTGGCGTGCGCGCGACCAGTCCAGCGCCGCGACCATCGGACCACTTCGGTTCTGGCTTTCCACCAGACCCTCAGCCTCAAGATAGCGGATCGCCTCCCTCACCACCGACCGGGAGACGCCGAGCTGATCGCACAATGTCCGCTCGACAAGCCTGTCGCCGCCATTGAACCGGCCGGTGATGATCGCGTTGCGCAGCCGGTCGACCGCCAGTTCCCGAAGGGTTGTCGGCGAATGTTCAATTCTCAGGTCATCGGTCTGGGGCTGATCCATGGGCAAAGACTAGAGAGGCCAAGGGCGCGGGGCAAGTAATACTTAACATGCGATAGGATGGTATACCAACATACCAAACAACCAGACGAAGGGACGCAGAATGCCGGCACAGATTCGCAAGACGCTCATCAACATCGAAACGACGCTGATCGAAGGTGGCCGTGCGGCCGCCGCGCCGCTGAAGCTGATCACCGCCGCCGCAGTGGTGAAGAACCCATGGGCCGGACAGGGTTATGTCGAGGATCTGAAGCCCGAGATTCACGCCGTCGCTCCCGAACTGGGTGCCCTGCTGACCGGCATGATCCTGGAGGCGGCGGGATCGGGCGCGGCGGTCGAGGCCTATGGCAAGGCCGCGGTTGTGGGTCTGGACGGAGAGGTCGAGCATGCTTCGGCGCTGATCCACACGCTGCGGTTCGGGAACCACTACCGGCAAGCGGTCGGCGCAAAGTCCTATCTGGCCTTCACCAATACCAGAGGTCCGGCCAATTGCCCGATCATGATTCCGCTGATGGACAAGAACGACGAAGGACGGCGTTCGCACTACCTGACCATCCAGTTTTCGATCCCCGATGCCCCTTCGGCGGACGAGATAGTCGTGGCGCTGGGCGCGTCCATCGGCGGGCGGCCGCATCATCGGATCGGCGACCGCTATCAGGATCTCAAGGATCTGGGCCATGATGTCGCAAATCCTGCGGCTGTCTGACGGCCTTTCCGTCCGGACGCTTGGCGCGGGCGCGGGCGAGCCGCTCGTGCTGATCCACGGCGTCGGGATGCGGGCGGAAGCCTGGGCACCGCAAGTCGCGGGCCTGTCGGTCGATCACCGTGTGGTTGCAATCGACATGCCGGGTCATGGTGAAAGCGATCCGCTGCCCGCAGGCGCGCGCCTGCCCGACTATGTGGCCTGGGCCGCGCGGGTGATCGAAGCGCTGGGTTTTGGTCCGGTCAATCTGGCAGGGCATTCCATGGGGGCGCTGATCGCCGGTGGCGTCGCTGTTGAGCGGCCCGACCTGGTGCGCCGCGTCGCGCTGTTGAACGGTGTCCATCGCCGTTCCGCCGGCGAACGCGCGGCCGTGCTTGCACGCGCCGTCGAGATCGCCCGCGGAGAGCGCAATATCGAAGGCCCGTTGACCCGCTGGTTTGCCACTGATCACCCCGCGACCCGCGCGCAGGTCGCCGACTGGCTGCAAACCGTCAGCCAGCAGGGGTATGCGACCGCCTACCGCGCCTTTGCCGAAGGCGATGGCGTCTATGCCGACCGCCTGGGCGCGATCCGTTGTCCCGCCCTCCTGCTGACCGGCGATGGTGACGCGAATTCAAGCGCGGCCATGGCTGAAACAATGGCGCGCGAAGTGATGTTCGGCAAAGCGGTGATCATCCACGGGCATCGCCACATGGTGAACCTGACCGCACCCGAAGCGGTCACGGAAGCGATGCGGACCTGGTTGCAGCGGCAGGAGGTGATGGCATGAGCATGGACAACCCGCGTCAACTCAGGGATGCGTTCGGCACGTTCATGACCGGGGTGACGGTTGTGACGACGATGGATGCGCAGGGGCATCCCCTGGGTTTCACCGCCAACTCATTCTCGTCTGTGTCGCTCGATCCGCCGCTGCTGCTGGTGTCGATTGCCAGATCATCCTTGAACTACGACGCCTTTGCCAAGGCCACCGGCTTCGCCATCAACATATTGTCCGAAGGTCAGAAGGACGTATCGAACACCTTTGCCCGCCCGGTCGAAGATCGGTTCGCCACGGTCTACTGGCGTCGGGGCCCTCTCGGTGCGCCGCTGATCGCCGGCGTGTCCGCCTGGTTCGATTGCCACGTCCAGCAGGTGATAGAGGCCGGCGATCACGCGATCCTGATCGGTCGCGTCGGCGCGTTCGAGGCAACCCAGGCACCCGGTCTTGGCTACTACCGCGGCGGCTACTTTACCCCGATGCAGACGGGTGCCGCGGTCGCGAGCGGCCCCGACGTGGTGATTTCCGCAATCATCGAGGCGGAAGGGCAGGTGCTGCTGGTCGACGATGGCCTGGGGGGTCTGACCCTGCCGACAGCGCGCGTCGGTCGGGACGGGGCGCAAGCGACGCTGGCAAGCCTGATCGCCACTCTCGGCGTGAAGGCCGCGCCGGGGCTCATCTATTCCGTCTATGAAGATGTGGCGCGCGGTACTCAGCATATCGCCTTCCTTTGCCCGGCCGAGGTTGGCCCGTCCACCAAAGGGGCGTTCGTGGAGCTTTCGGCCCAGGGCGTGGCCGATGTCACCGACCCCGCCATGGTCGTGATGCTGGAGCGTCTGGCCGACGAAAGCCGCGTCGGCAACTACGGCATCTATTTCGGCGATCAGGATCAGGGGCGCGTCGAACCCATCGGCGAAAGGAACAAGCCATGAAATTCTCTCTGTTCGTGCATATGGAGCGGGTCAGCCCCACCGATGCGGAGCCGCAGCTCTATCGCGAAATGCTCGAACTCTGCCGCATGGCGGACGAAGGCGGCATGTGCGCCATCTGGACCGGCGAACACCATGGGATGAGCTTCACCATCGCGCCGAACCCGTTCCTGAACCTCGTCGATCTGGCGCGGCGGACCAGGAATGTGCGGCTTGGCACCGGGACGGTGATCGCACCCTTCTGGCATCCGATCAAGCTGGCGGGCGAAGCGGCAATGGCCGACATCATCATGGACGGCCGCCTCGATCTCGGCATCGCGCGCGGGGCCTATACCTACGAGTATGAGCGCATCCTGCCCGGCCTCGATGCCTGGAATGCCGGTGGCCGGATGCGGGAATTGATCCCGGCGATCAAGGGACTGTGGCAGGGCAACTACGCGCACGAAGGCCAATATTGGCAGTTCCCGCCGACCACATCCGCGCCGCAGCCCCTGCAGCAACCCTACCCGCCGATCTGGGTGGCGGCGCGCGACCCGAACAGTCATGAATTCGCCGTCTCGCAGGGGTGCAATGTTCAGGTAACGCCGCTGCATCAGCCCCATGCCGAGGTCGTGAGCCTGATGGAGCGTTTCAATGCCGCCTGTGCCGCGAACGCGCAGGTGGCACGCCCGAAAATCATGATCCTGCAGCATGGCTATGTCGCCAGCGACGCCGCCGATGCGGAACTTGCCGCGCAGGAACTGAACGTCTTCTACAATTATTTCGGCGCCTGGTTCCTGAACAAGCGCCCCATTCACGACGGGCTGATCGCGCCGCTAACGCGGGAAGAGATCGCCGCGCATCCCTTCTACACGGCGGAGGTCATGCGGCAGAATCTGCTGATCGGCGAGGCGGGCGAAGTGATCGACCGCCTCAAGGCGATCGAGGCGCTGGGCTATGACGAATTCTCGCTCTGGATCGACAGCGGCATGAGCTTCGCGAGAAAACGTGACAGTCTGAAGCGCTTCATCGAAGATGTCATGCCCGCTTTTGCCTGAAGGATGACCATGGAGCGTTTCCAGCACTATATCGGCGGGCTTTTTGAAGACGGGGCGGCAGCGTTTGACAGCCTTGACCCGTCGACCGGGACTGCTTGGGCCAGAATGCCCGCCGCGAGCGTCATGGACGTCGATCGGGCGGTAACGGCGGCGAGCCGGGCTTTCCGCGGCCGCGACTGGGCGGGACTGACCGCGACGGCGCGCGGCAAGCTTCTGATGAAACTGGCCGATCTTGTGCAGGAGGCCGCGCCGCGTCTGGCCCAACTCGAAACCCGTGATACGGGCAAGATCATCCGCGAAACCTCGGCCCAGATTGCCTATGTTGCGGACTACTACCGCTACTATGCCGGGTTGGCCGACAAGATCGAAGGGTCGCACCTGCCCATCGACAAGCCGGACATGGAGGTCTGGCTGCGGCGGGAACCCGTGGGTGTCGTCGCGGCAATCGTCCCCTGGAACAGCCAGCTTTTTCTTTCTGCCGTCAAACTGGGTCCGGCGCTCGCGGCCGGGTGCACGGTCGTGCTGAAGGCCAGCGAGGATGGGCCGGCGCCCCTTCTGGAATTTGCCCGGCTGGTCCATGCGGCGGGCTTTCCGCCGGGCGTCGTCAATATCCTGACCGGCGGGCCCGAGGCGGGTCAGGCCCTGGTCGCCCATCCCCTGGTCGCCCATATTGCCTTTACCGGGGGGCCGGAAACCGCGCGCCATATCGTCCGGGCGTCCGCGGAAAATCTGGCGCGCACCTCGCTGGAGCTTGGCGGCAAATCGCCCTTCATCGTCTTTGACGATGCCGATCTTGAAAGCGCCACCAATGCGCAGGTCGCAGGGATTTTCGCCGCCACCGGGCAAAGCTGCGTCGCGGGTTCGCGGCTTCTGGTGCAGCGCAAGGTCAAGGACGAGATGCTCGCCCGACTGCGAGCAAAGGCCAAGGCCGTGCGGATCGGCCCGCCCGGTGCGATGGAGACCGAGGTCGGACCCCTGTGCACCGCGCGTCAGCGTGACCGGATCGTGCGCGTCATAGCGGCGTCGGAAGCCGCAGGGGCGCGGGTCGTCAGTGGCGGGCGCGTGACGGAAGGTCCGGGCTTCTACTTTCCGCCAACGATCCTCGATTGTTCGGACGCGCCAGCCGCCCCCTGCGTGACCGAGGAGCTGTTCGGCCCGGTCCTGTCCGTCGTTGCCTTCGACACCGAGGAGGAGGCATTGGAGATCGCCAACTCCACCCCCTATGGCCTCGCCTCCGGCCTATTCACCCGCAACCTGTCGCGGGCGCACCGGATGGTGCGCGGCCTTCGCGCGGGGATCGTCTGGGTCAACACCTACCGCGCGGTGTCACCTATCGCGCCGTTCGGGGGACAGGGTCTGTCCGGCCAGGGGCGCGAGGGCGGCATGGCGGCTGCGCTTGATTACACAACGGTCAAGACCGTCTGGCTGCGCACGTCGGATGATCCGATTCCAGACCCGTTTGTCATGCGCTGAACCGACGCCGCCATGTGAGCGGCGGACAGGAAAGGCGATTGCCCGACATGGCGCAACCCGCTCAACTGTCATAGTGTCTGCCGGTTGGTCGGGTTTTCCTGTCCGATGCGCCAACGACGAGAACCAGCATGACCCCGACGATCGTCGACCAGATTGCCGAAAAATTGTGGATGCGGATCGTCGCCGGCGAACTGCCGGCAGGTGCCCGTCTCAGGCAGGATGAAATCGCCGCCGAATTCGGATCGAGCCATGTGCCGGTGCGCGAAGCCTTCCGGCGGTTGGAAGCGGACGGGCTGGTGGTATCCGAGCCAAGGCGCGGCGTCAGGGTCGCGCAGTCTGATCGCGCGCAGCATTTTGAAACGCTCGAAATGCGTGCGGTGCTTGAAGGTCTGGCGCTTTTTCACGCGGCCACGGAATATTCCCCGCAGGATTTCAGCGCGGTGTCCGAGGCGGATGCAGCCTGCGGACGCGCCACGACCGCCGAGGAATGGGAGGAAGCCAATCGCCGATTCCACGTGCTGCTGATTACACCTTGCCCCTTGCCCGCGTTGCTCAGGACCGTCCGTCGTCTGCAGATGATGTCGGCCCTGTCGGCGCGCGCACTGGGCGGCAGGCAGACGGGAGCCTTTCCCCGCGCCGACCGCGACCACAAGGCGATCCTGACCGCGCTCCAGGCCGATGATGCGGAGCTTTGCGCCACGCTGCTGACCCGCCACATCCGGCGTGGTCATCTGACATCTGGTGGCGGCAAGTCGGCAGCGGCCGGTCCGGGATGGACACGGAATAGATAATATGAGATCAATCCGCGCGTGGGCCAAGGTTTTATAGATAATTTGCCCCCGCGTTGCAAACGGGGAACCTATGCCGAAAGACCTGCCGCAGACGACCGCCATCCGTTCCGACTGGACCCGTGCCGAGGCGGAAGCGCTCTATTATCAGCCATTCATGGATCTGCTGTTTCAGGCGCAGACCGTCCACCGCGCGCATTTCGATCCGAACCGCGTGCAGATGAGCCGCCTTCTGTCGGTCAAGACCGGCGGCTGCCCCGAAGATTGCAGCTATTGCAGCCAGTCGGCGCGCAACGGCTCTACTCTGTCCGCCTCCAAGCTGATGGAGGTCGAACGGGTGCTGGCCGAGGCGCGCAAGGCCAAGGCGGCAGGGGCCACGCGCTATTGCATGGGCGCAGCCTGGCGCAGCCCCAAGGACCGCGACATGCCCGCCATCGAGGCGATGGTGCGCGGCGTGCGTGACCTGGGCATGGAAACCTGCATGACGCTGGGGATGCTGGATGAAAATCAGGTGCTGCGGCTGAAAGGCGCTGGCCTCGACTATTACAACCACAATATCGACACGTCCGAGAGCTTCTATTCCGAAGTGATCACCACCCGGACCTTCGCCGACCGTCTGGACACACTGGCCCGCGTCCGCGACGCAGGGATCAAGGTCTGTTCGGGGGGCATTCTGGGCATGGGTGAAACGGCGGGCGACCGGATCGACATGCTCCTGACGCTGGCCACATTGCCGGAGCATCCCGAAAGCGTGCCGATCAACATGCTGATTCCAATTGCCGACACGCCGCTGGCCGATGCCGCGCCGGTCGATCCGATCGACTTCGTGCGGGTCGTGGCGCTGGGCCGCATCCTGATGCCGCAAAGCCATATGCGCCTCTCGGCCGGCCGGACGGAGATGAGCGACGAGATGCAGGCTCTGTGCTTCTTTGCCGGGGCCAACTCGATCTTCATGGGCGATACGCTTCTGACCGCCGCCAATCCGGGGGTGGACAAGGACCAGCGCCTGTTCGACCGGCTGGGCATTCTGCCGGAAGAAGCCCGCGAACACATCTGCCCGTCGGCCGAATGAGCCATCTCGACGCGCATCGCGGGCTGCTCGACAGTCTTGGCCAGCGCGGTCGGCTGCGCAGGCTGACCCCGATCACGGGTGCTGATTTCGCCTCGAACGACTATCTGGGTCTGGCGGGGTCTGACCTTGTGCGCGATCTGGCCGTGGCAGCCCTGGCGCGGGGCATCCCCCTGGGTGCGGGCGCGGCGCGGCTTCTGCGCGGCAACCACGAGGCGTTCGTGGCGCTGGAGGCGGAGGCCGCCGCGCATTTCGAGTCCGAAGCCGCGCTCTATTTCGGATCGGGTTACACCGCGAACCTCGCACTCTTTTCCGCGCTCCCGCAGGTGCGCGATCTGGTGCTGCATGATGCGCTGATTCATGCGAGCTCGCTTGACGGCATGCGCCTTGGCGCGGCAGAGACGCGCGCTTTCGCCCACAATGACGCGAACGCGGCCGAAGCGGCGCTGCTCGACTGGCGGGCCGCGGGCGGCAATGGCCATGTCTGGATCGCGACGGAAAGCCTGTTCAGCATGGATGGCGACCGCGCGCCGCTGACCGACCTGATGGCGCTGGCCGACCGGCAAGGGGCCTTCCTGATCGTGGACGAAGCGCATGCGACCGGCATCTGGGGGCCGGAGGGACGGGGGTTGGCCGCCGCCTTTGCCGGAAGGGAAAATGTCGTCGGCCTGCACACCTGCGGCAAGGCCATGGGCGTGCAGGGGGCGCTTGTGACAGCGGCGCGCCCGCTGGTCGAGACTTTGATCAACCGCGCCCGCGGGTTCATCTATTCCACCGCGCCCTCGCCCCTTCTGGCCGAGGTCTTGCGCGGCGTTCTGGCGCATCTGGCCCATGACCCGGCACGGCGTGAACGGCTCCTGGCGCGGGTCGCGCGGGCGGGTGACCTGGCCCGGTCGATCGGCCTTGAACCGACCGGCAGTCAGATTCAGCCCGTTCTTCTGCCCGGCGATGCGCGTGTGCTGGCGGCAGCCGCTGCTTTGCAGGGTCAGGGGTTCGACATCCGCGCGATCCGCGCGCCGACCGTGCCCAGGGGGCAGGAGCGGCTGCGCCTGTCGCTGACACTCAACCCCGGTGATGAGGAGGTCAGGGCCGCCTTCGCCGCCATTGCCCCCTTGATGGAGCGCGCAGCATGACCGCCTTTGTTGTGACGGGCACGGATACTGGCATCGGCAAGACGATCTTCGCTGCGGGTCTGACCGGACATCTGGGCGCGCACTACTGGAAACCCGTGCAGTCCGGGCTGGCGGAGGAAACCGACAGCCAATGTGTCGCGCGGCTTGCCGGGTGCCCGACCGTCCCCGAGGCCTATAGGCTTCGCTTGCCCGCTTCGCCCCATATCTCCGCCGCGGCCGAAAGCGTCAGGATCGACCCCGCCCGCTTGGCCCTGCCTGATCCGCGCCCGCTGGTGATCGAAGGCGCGGGCGGGGTGATGGTGCCGCTGAACGACGATCTGCTGTTCCTCGACCAGATGGCGTGCTGGCAGGTGCCGGTGATCCTTTGCGCCCGCACCGCGCTTGGCACGATCAACCACAGCCTGCTGTCCCTCGCCGCGCTGGGGCGCGCGGGGGTGCCCGTGCATGGCATTGCCTTCATCGGCGCGTCCGAGCCGCAGGTGGAAGCGACGATCATCCGTTTGGGGCGCGTCCGGCGTCTTGGTCGTCTGCCCTTCCTCGACATGCTCACACCCGCCAGTTTGCGCTCGGCCTTTGCCGATGCCTTCCCGCCTGAAAGTTTCGCCCCATGACCTCGCCCATCTGGCACCCGTTTACCCAGCATGCCCTGTTCCCTTCCATGCGGCGCATCGTCGGGGCCGAGGGTGCCTGGCTGACCGATGCCGACGGGACGCGCATCTTTGACGCCATCTCCTCCTGGTGGGTGGTGACGCATGGCCATTGCCATCCGCATATCGTCGGGGCAATCCGCGATCAGGCCGGAAAGCTCGATCAGGTGATCTTTGCAGGCTATACGCATGAACCTGCGGAGCGGTTCGCCGCAAACCTTCTCAAGCGCCTTCCCCAGTCACTCACCAGGGTCTTTTTCAGCGATTCAGGCTCTACTTCGGTCGAGGTGGCGCTGAAGATGGCGCTTGGCCATTTCCGCCACCGGGGCGAAGACCGCCATCGGATCTTGGTGATGGAAAACGGCTATCACGGCGATACGGTCGGCACGATGTCGGCGGGCGAACGCGGCACCTTCACCCAGCCCTATGACCCGCTTCTGTTCGCGGTCGACCGCATCCCCTTCCCGGTCGAGGGGGCCGAGCAGGCGACGCTCGACGCGCTGGAGGCGCTGGCACGCCGTCCCGACACCGCGGCGCTCTTGATCGAACCTCTGGCTCTGGGGGCGGGCGGAATGCGATTTTACCCGCCCCGGGTTCTGTCGGAGATGGCCGCGATCTGCGCCCGCCATGGCGTTCTTCTGGTCGCGGACGAGGTGATGACCGGCTGGGGCCGCACCGGGCGGTTCCTGGCCTGCGACCATGCCGGGGTCGTGCCGGACATATTGTGCCTGTCCAAGGGCATCACTGGCGGGCACCTGCCGCTGGCCGTCACGCTCTGCCGCGAGGAGATCTATCAATCCCATTGGTCAGAGGACCGGCGCAAGACCTTCTTCCATTCGTCGTCCTACACCGCCAACCCGATCGCCTGCGCGGCGGCGGTCGCCAATCTCGAACTGTGGGACAGCGAACCCGTGCAGGACCGCATCGGCCGGGTAGCGGCCGTGCAGTCCGAGGGGCTGGCCCGGCTGGCAGCGCATCCGAACCTGTCGGGCGCGCGCCAGATCGGCACGATCCTTGCCGCCGACGTCGGGCGGGCGGGCAGCTACCTGTCGGACATCGGGCCGGACCTGATGCGCTTCTTCGCCACACGAAACCTGCTGATCCGGCCCCTGGGCAATACGGTCTACCTGCTGCCGCCCTATTGCAGCACCGCTGCCGAGCTGACCGCATGTCACGACGCAATCCTGGAGGCCGCCGATGCCTTTGGCTGAGGGGGTCTTCTGGGCGGGCTTCGGGCATTACGTGCCGGAACGGCAGGTCGCCAATGCCGAGATCGAGGCCGATCTTGGCCTGCCCGATGGCTGGATCGAGGGCCGGACCGGAATCAGGACCCGCCACTATGCCGCCCCGGATCAGGCGCTCAGCGATCTGGCGGTGCCCGCCGGGCAAATGGCGCTGGCGGGTGCGCGGGACGTGGGGCTTTTGCTCCTTGCGACCTCCACCCCCGACCATCTTCTGCCGCCGACCGCGCCGCTGGTCGCGCACCGGCTGGGGCTGTCGTGCGGGGCGGTCGATCTGGCCGGGGCCTGTGCGGGGTTCTTGCATGCGCTGGCGCTTGGTGCGGCGCATTGCAAGGTGACCGGACAGGCGGTGCTGGTGATCGGTGCCAATATCCTCAGCCGCCGGATCGAACCGACCGAAGCGGCAAGCCGCGTCCTCTTCGCCGACGCGGCGGGGGCGGTATTGCTGCGGCCCTGCGACGATGCGAGACGCGGGCTTGTGGCGGCTGATCTCGGTTCGGACGGAAGCAGCTACGACATGATCTCGATCCCGCGCGGCGGTTCGCGCCTGCCATTCGGCGCGCCGGGCGCGGGCGGGTTGACGATGCGTATGCCCGACGGGCCATCGGTCTTTACCGCCGCAGTCGACGGGATGGTGAACTCGGGCCGGAAGGCCCTGGCCGACGCGGGGTTGCAGGCCGCCGACGTTGCCACCTGGGTTCCCCATCAGGCCAATGCCCGGATCATTCGGCGGGTCGGCCACGGCCTTGGCCTTGAGCGCGCCGAATGGCTGGGCACGCTGGCCCGGCATGGAAATTCGTCCGCCGCGACCATCCCGCTTGCCCTGTCGGTGCGGGTGGCGGAGGAGGGCGCGCTGCTGCGCGGCCCGGTCCTCCTGTCGGCTTTCGGGGCTGGAACCCTCTGGGGGTCGCTCGTCTGGAATATCTGACGTCTGGCAGATGCCCCGTGCCCTTTCATTCTGTTTGCGCACATATAAATTTCTTTTATTTCAATAGGTTGATATGGATTTGCCTTGGCTGTAGAAGCCCCAGACACTTTGAAGGGGGGACAAGATGCCCGACCTGACCGAAATGCGCCGCACGCTGGCCGACGCCTATGACCTTGCCCCTTCACTGAAGGCGGCAGGGGCAACAGCCGAGATTCATTCCAGGATGGACCGGGTCGTGCCGTTCGCCGACTGGGCGCGCCATGCGCCCTACGTGCTGGCGATCAACCGGCTGAAACGCGACCGCAATGCGGTGATCCTTGCCCACAATTACATGACCCCCGACATTTTTCACGGTGTGGCCGACGTGGTCGGCGACAGTCTGCAACTGGCGATCGAAGCGCGGAAGGTGAAGGCCGATGTGATTGTCCAGTGCGGCGTGCATTTCATGGCCGAAACCTCGAAGATCCTCAATCCCTCCAAGATCGTGCTGATGCCTGACATGGGAGCGGGCTGTTCGCTGGCAGAATCGATCACGCCCGAGGGTATCGCTGAAATGCGCGCCCGCTACCCCGGCGCGCCGGTGGTCAGCTATGTCAACACCACCGCGGCGGTGAAGGCCGCTTCCGACATCTGCTGCACGTCGGCCAATGCCGCGCAGATCGTGGCGGCGATGCCGGGCGATACGGTGATCATGACGCCCGACAGATATCTGGCGCAGAATGTGGCACGGCAGGTGCCGCAAAAGCGCATCGTCTGGTGGGACGGGTCGTGCATCGTGCATGAACGGTTCACGGCCGCCGATCTGCGCGATTTCCGCGCCTTCCAGCCGGATGTGACGATCATTGCCCATCCCGAATGCCCGCCCGATGTGGTGGCCGAAGCGGATTTCACCGGCTCGACCGCCGGGATCATTGATTATGTGGCACGTGAACGTCCGGCCAGGGCAATGCTGGTGACGGAATGTTCCATGGCATCGAACATCGCCGACGATCTGCCGGAGGTCGAGTTTGTCGGCCCCTGCAACATGTGCCCCTACATGAAGATGATCACGCTGGAAAAGGTACTCTGGTCGCTGCACAGGATGACCACCCCGGTCGAGATCGCGCCCGAGGTGGCTGAACCGGCGCGGCGCGCGGTGGAGCGGATGATCGACCTTTCGCGCCGGGCAGCGGCATGAGCCGGACAACCGGGCGGGTCATCATCATCGGCGCGGGGCTGGCCGCGCTTTCGGCGGCCCTGCGGCTGGCACCCCGGCCGGTTCTGATGATCTCGCCCGAACCAATGGGCGATGGAGCTTCATCAGCCTGGGCGCAGGGCGGGGTCGCGGCCGCCATCGGGCCGGGTGACAGCGCCGCCGATCATGCCGCCGATACGCTGCGCGCGGGGGCGGGCACGGTTGATCCGGGGGTGGCCGAACTGGTGACGCGGCTGGCCCGCGACCATATTCTCGACCTGACACGCCTTGGCGCGCCGTTCGACCTGGATGAAAACGGCGGGTATGTCCTGTCGCGCGAAGCGGCCCACGCCCGCCCGCGCGTGGTGCGGGTGAAAGGCGATCAGGCGGGGCGCGCCATCATGGCCGTGCTGATCGACGCGGTGCGGGCCGAACCTTCCATTCAGATTGCCGAGGGTCTCATGGCCACTGGCCTGATCAGGCAAGGCGACCGGGTCAGCGGCGTCTGGCTGGAACGGGCCGAGAGACCATCGGGGCGCATCGAGATCTATGGTCCGGCGGTTCTGCTGGCCGGGGGCGGATCGGGCGGGCTTTATGCCGTCACGACCAACCCCGCCCGTATCCGCGGGCAGGCACTCGGCATGGCGGCACGGGCCGGGGCGGTGATCGGCGACCCCGAATTCGTGCAGTTCCATCCCACGGCCATCGCCAGCGGCAAAGACCCCGCACCCCTGGCAACCGAGGCGCTGCGCGGCGAAGGCGCGGTGCTGATCAACGCCTTGGGCGAACGGTTCATGCTGCCTCTGCATCCTGATGCGGAACTCGCCCCGCGCGACATCGTGGCCCGCGCGATCTTTGCCGAAACGCAGGCCGGTCGTTACCCGGTGCTGGATGCGCGCGATTGCCTGGGCGAAACGATCCTGACCCGGTTCCCAACCGTGGTCGAGGCCTGCCTGCGCGCGGGCATTGATCCGGTGGCCGGGCCGATCCCGGTTGCGGCGGCCGCACATTACCATATGGGCGGCGTGGCGACCGACCGGCGCGGGCGAAGCTCTCTGCCCGGCCTCTGGGTCTGCGGCGAAGCTGCCTGCACGGGCTTGCATGGTGCGAACCGCCTGGCCTCCAACGGGCTTCTGGAGGCGTTGGTGTTCGCCCGGCTGGCGGCAGACGACATTTCAGCCGATCTGCCCCGCGACGGGGATATGTCCACCGTGAGCTTCGCTTTCGCCGAAGGCGGCTCACCCGTGGATGAGGCCGCCGTGGCGCGGCTGCGCCGGGTGATGACCGATCATGTGGGCGTGGTGCGCGATGGGGCGGGTCTGCGTGATGCGCTGGACGAGATCGCGCGAATTGCGCGTCATGCCCCGGGGTCAGCAGCGATGGCGAACATGCTGGCGACCGCAACCCTGATCACCGCTGCCGCGCTGATGCGGCGTGAAAGCCGGGGTGGTCATTTCCGCGCTGACTTTCTCAAGGCCGATCCGGCGCAGGCGAGGGGCACGCGCCTGATTCTTGATGAAGCACTTGCTCTGCGCGACTTGAAGGAGACTGTCTGAGATGCTGCCCGATCTGCTTCTGGAACCGCTTGTGCGTGCCGCTCTGGCCGAGGATCTGGGCCCGATGGGCGACGCGACCTGCCGCGCGGTGATCCCCGAAGGGCTGACCTATGATGCGCGGCTGAATGCGCGAACGGGGGGTGTTGCCTCGGGTCTGCGTCTTGCGGCGATGGCCTTCCGGCTGGTTGATCCTGCCGTGCGGGTCGCGGCGCGGGTCAGGGATGGTGATCGCGTGGTGGCCGGTCAGACCGTGATGCGGATCACCGGCAGCGCGGCCGCGGTCCTGACGGGCGAGCGGGTCGCGCTCAATTTCGCCGGTCGGCTTTCAGGCATTGCCACGCTGACCGCCGCCTTCGTCGCGGAAACGCGGGGCAGCCGCGCCCGGATCACCTGTACCCGCAAGACGACGCCCGGACTGCGCGCGGTAGAGAAGGAGGCCGTGCGCCACGGCGGTGGCGTGAACCACCGCTTCGGCCTGTCGGACGCGATCCTGATCAAGGACAACCACATCGCCGCCTGCGGCGGGGTGCGCCCGGTTCTGCAAGCCGCCAAGGCCGCGCGTTCGCACATGATGCGGATCGAGATCGAGGTCGACCGACTCGACCAACTGGCCGAGGTGCTGGAAGAAGGCGGGGCGGATGTCGTGCTTTTGGACAATATGACCACCGCCGATCTGGCCCGCGCGGTCGGCATGGCAGCGGGTCACCTGCTGCTGGAGGCGTCGGGCAACATGACCCTGCCGCGCATTGCCGAGATCGCGGCAACCGGGATCGACTACATTTCGGTCGGGGCGCTGACCCATTCCGCGCCGGTGCTTGACCTCGGGCTCGACTTCTGATCCGGCGTCAGTCGCCGTGCCACTGCGCGGGCAAGCTCACATTCTTTCAAGGAGATAATTGGTCGAAGCGAGGCCCACTGCTTCTTCGTGTTCGTGGCTATCCCCCCTGATCTGTTACCTCAAAGGATAGTTACGCCACACAGATTGAGGCAGAACCTCTTTAAGGGAAAAGCGACAGCCGCCCATCAAATGCCGGGAATGAACACCTACAGATCTCTCTTGCCCATTTGCCCGAGCGGGCCAAGAGACTGAAGATAGGGCGGGTTTTCACCATTCTTGTAGACATCAAACGTCGCGGTGCGATCACGCCAGGACTTCAGGACCTGCCCCAGGCCATTGGCGCCGTCCCGCCGCGCCTGACGAACCAGGCCAAGATCGATCATCACCGGAAACACCTCGGGGATCTGCCCCGCCTGGTACACCACCCGGCCCGAAGGGTCGGCCACCAGCGAGCGGCCGTTGCCGCCGCCGTCAAGCCCGTTCACATCCACCACATAGCATTGAAACATCACCGCGGTGGCCTGCACGATGGCGATTTCGGCGCCGCGGTCCGTGGTTCCCGTCAAGACCGGATGAATCAGCACCTCGGCGCCCATGCTGGTCAGCGTCCGCATCACTTCGGGAAACCAGATGTCGTAACAGATGCTCAGGCCAAACCGCCCGACACCCGGCACGTCAAAAACCAGAAAATCCTTGCCACCCTCGACGCCGTCCTCAAAGGGCGCGAACGGAAACAGCTTGTCATAGCGCCCGGCAATGCTGCCGTCCGGCGCGATCACCACTGCGTGGTTGTAGGTCCGCCCGTCCCGTCGCACGAACATCGACCCCGGAACGATCCAGACCCCGTGCCTGGCCGCCAGCCTGCGGAACACGTCGATATCGTCGTCGGGCGCGGACGAGATGCGTGACACGAGCGGCCCATGCATCGCCAGTTCCGAAAAGACGATCATGTCGGTGCCGGGAAACAGCAGCATCGTTTCCTCGACCCTGGCCTGCATCGCCGGAATGGACTTGCCGGCCAGCGAAACGGGCATCTGAACGCCCGCCACAAGAAACCGCGCGCCTTCGCGCGCGGAGAGGTCCGCCATGTCGTCAACCATTTGAACAGGCGGCGCGATTTCGCGGGGCCTCGACCGCAGTTCGTCCATAGCGCGCCATGATCTCCATCAGCCGACCGGTATCGATCCCCTTGCAGACCTGCCCAGCCGGTTTGATGGTTGCCACATCCTCGCCCGCGACGATGGCATTGATCACGCTTTCATCGACCGCCTCGACGGCGGCTTCGTAAAGCGGATCAAGCTCTTCCCAGTTCAGGGAATGCCGGGTGATCACCGGCCCCGCGAACAGTGAATTGGGCATGTCGTCGGCCACCGAAAAGGCCAGGAAGATGTCGCCCGAATTGTTGCCGCCGGGCGATCCCGACCGGCCGATGCCGATCGAGGCCCGCTTGGCCAGCTGCCGCAGGATCGCGTCCGTCAGCGGCGCGTCGGTGGCGATGATCACGATGATCGAGCCGGTTTCCTTGTCGCGCAGGCGATGCTCGGTCATCTCGCGGCCGACGGGCACGCCCAGAACGCTCAGCCACGGGCGAATGCCGTAGTTGGCCTGCACCAGAACGCCGACGGTGTAGGTCTGGCCGCCGACGCAGATCTGGCGCGAGGACGTGCCGGTGCCGCCCTTGAATTCATAGGCGATCATCCCGTTCCCGCCGCCGGTGGACCCTTCGGCGACCGGGCCGGGCCTTGCCGATTTCAAGGCGGCAACCGCGTGTTCCGGCTTCACGAACATCGCATTGATGTCATTCAGGCTGCCATCATAGGTTTCGGCCACGACCGGCAACGCCCAGGCGTGCTCTTCGCTGAAATGCTTGGCATAGGTCTCGATCATCCATTCGGTCGCCCCGGTATGGGCGGCACCGACGCAATGGGTATTGGTGATGCAGATCGGCCCCATGAAATAGCCGGCGTCGTTAATCCAATGCACCCCGGTCATCTCGCCATTGCCGTTCAGGGAATGAAACCCGGCCCAGACCGGGCGCGGACTGTCCTTTTCGGCCCTCGGAAGGATGGCGGTCACGCCGGTTCGCATGTTTTTCGTGGGGTCGGTCAGCGTGGTAAAGCCGACGTGAACGCCGGGCACATCGGTGATTGCGTTATAGGGGCCGGGCGTTCCGGGGAACGGAAGACCCAGCTCTCTGCCGCGTTGTTTCGTCATAGTTTGCATGTCCTGCTTTGGATTCAATAAGTTTTGGCACCGCTTTCAACAGTGCCTGCGTGTATTCCGTCTGGGGATTGCGCAAGACCTCGGCACTGCGGCCATATTCCAGCAGCTTGCCATGCCGCATCACGGCCACGTCTTCGCAAAGGTAGCGCACCACGGCCAGATCATGCGAGATCAGGATCAGCGTCAGATCAAGCTCTTGCTGCAACCGCTTGAACAGCTCGAGGATCTGCGCCTGAATCGAGACATCGAGCGCCGATGTCACCTCGTCGGCAATCAGAATGTCGGGCGACATGGCCAGCGCCCGGGCGATCCCCACCCGCTGGCGCTGCCCGCCGGACAGCTGGCCAGACTTGCGGGTCAGCAGGTCCTCGGGCAGTTCAACGGTCCGCATCAGCGCCTTCAGCCGGGCCGGAACCTCGGAACGCGGGCAAAGACGATGCGCCTGGAACGGCTCCGACAGGGTCTGGGCAATCGTATAGGACGGATTCAGCGACAGATACGGATCCTGAAACGCCATCTGAATGACCCGCGCCCGGTCTTTCCCCTGATCCAGCCCCGCGATCTTCACGGTCCCGGCGGATGGTTTCAGCAGCCCCACCAGCACGCGCGCCAGCGTGCTTTTCCCCGAACCGGATTCGCCCACGATCCCGAGCGAGCCGCCGCGCCGCACGGAAAGGCTGACGTCGTCGACGGCCCGGACCACATGGCCGGGTTTGCGCCCGATGATCTCCACCAGCTTTCTCGGCGCCGGAAAAAGAACCGAAACGCCCTGCACGGAAACGATGTCCGTCATGTCCGAACCCGTGCGCTCCGCGCGGTCCGGCAGCAAGGACGGCTGCGACCGGATCAGGTTCTTGGTGTAGTCCGCCCGGGGCGCGGTCAGGATCTGGTCAGTCGTGCCGGTTTCAACGATCTGCCCGTCCTTCATCACGATGATGCGGTCGCACATTTCCCCGATCACGCCCAGATCATGCGAGACAAGCACCAGGGTCAGATTGCGATCCTGGCGGATTTTCCGGATCAGCGCCAGAATCTGCGCCTGCACGGTGACATCGAGCGCCGTCGTCGGCTCGTCCGCAATCAGGAGCCCCGGCGAACAGGCCAAGGCCGCCGCGATCATCACCCGCTGGCGCATCCCGCCGGAAAGTTCGTGCGAATAGGCCTTCGCGCGGCGCGGCGCGTCGAGGATCTTCATGTCCTCCAGCAGGCTCACCGCCTGCTTTGATGCCTCGGCGCCGTCAAGCTTGCGGTGGATCATCAGGCCTTCGGCAACCTGGTCGCCGACCTTCATGATCGGGTCCAGATGCGTCGACGGGTTCTGAAAGATCATCGCAGCCTTTTCGCCGCGATAGGCGTTCAGGTCGGCCGCCGACATCGTCAGGACATCTTTGCCCTCATGCAGGATCTTGCCGCGCCTCACCTGTGCATTCGGCGCAAAGAGTCGCAGCAGCGCCCGGCACACCACCGATTTTCCGGATCCGGACTCGCCCACGATCCCCAGCGCCTCACCACGCCTTATGGTGAAGGAAACACCCTTGACGGCCTCGACGGCACCCTGGGTCGTGTCAAAGCTGACGGTCAGATCTTCGACCGAGACAAGCGTGTTTTCCATTCTACGCCTCCGGGTCCAGAATCTGCGCCACGCCATCGGCAATCAGCGACAGGCCGAAGGCGAGCGAACAGAGCGCAATCCCCGGAAAAAGCGAAATCCACCAGGCGGTCCCAAGATAGGTGCGGCCCTCGGCGATCATCACGCCCCATTCCGGCGTGGGTGCCTGCACGCCAAGGCCGAGAAAGCCCAGTGACGATCCCAGCACAATCGTCAGAACCGCGTCGGTCATCAGAAAGACGCTCGACGGCACGATGGCGTTCGGAAAAATATGGCGGGCCATGATGCGCCGGCCGCGGAAGCCCAGAACCCGCGCGGCAAGAATGAAATCCGCGTTCGCCAGAACCAGCGTCTCGCTGCGCACCAGCCGCGCATAGGTCACCCAGTTCACCACGGTCAGGGAGACGATATAGCTCGCAAGCCCCGGCCCCATGATCGAGACGATGGCGATCACCAGCACGAAATACGGAAACGAGATCGTCACCTCGACAATCCGCATCAGCACCGCATCGATCCAGCCGCCCGAATATCCGGCCAGCAAACCGATCACGGTGCCCAGGATGAACGGGCCGATCACCCCGGCCACCGCCATCAAGAGATCAATCCGCGCGCCATACAGAATCCGCGCCAAAATATCGCGGCCGACGGAATCCGTGCCCAGAAGATGGTCGGCGCTTGGCGGCAGCACGGCATTGGCCGCATCGATTGCGATCGGATCGAAAGACGAAAGCACGGGTGCCAGAGCTGCCGCCGCTACCCAGAACAGCGTTACCGCCAAGCCGATGTTGAGCGATACCGGCGCCTCTCGCCGCAGCCAGCGCGCCGGGAGAACGAGGCCTCTCATCATGTCTTTACCCTTGGATCCAGCACGGCAATCACAACATCGATGATCAGGTTTGAAATCACGATGCCCGAGGCCATCACCAAAGTGATGCCCTGCACCACCAGGTAATCCCGGCTGAGGACCGAGCGCACGAGCAGCAGGCCAAGACCGGGAATATTGAACACGTTTTCGATCACGACCGTCCCGCCGATCAGGAAAGAGGCCACAACCCCGAACAGGCTGACCGTCGGCAGCAGCGAGTTCCAGAACACATGCCGCCAGAACACCTTGTTTTCCGGCACCCCTTTCGACAGGGCGGCAACGGCGTAACCCGCGTTCATTTGTTGCATCAAAGTGGCCCGGAAATTGCGGGTCAGGATCGGGGTGACCGAGATGGCAATCGTCAGCGCCGGAAGGAAAAGGTGATAGAGATTGGCAACGAAGCTGTCGGCATAGCCCGAAACCGGGAATAGCCCGAAATTCAGCGACAGGACCAGGATCAGCAGCAGGCCGACAAAATAGGACGGGACGCCAACGCCAACCACACAGATGATGCGTATGGTCTGATCCAGCCAGCGCCCCCGGCTGCGCGCCGCAAGCACCCCAAGGAGAAGCGTCAAGATGACCGACAGGAAAAGACCATAGACCAGAACGTAAAGCGTCGGTCCGATCCGCTCCAGCAACACCGGGCCGATGGCAGAGCGAAAGCTCATCGACTGGCCGAAGTCGCCGCCCAGGACATTCTTGATGTAGTAGAAATACTGAACAAAGACAGGCTGATCCAGACCATAGCGCTGGCGGACCAGGACGATGGCCTCTTCGCTTGCCTTCGGGCCAAGCAGCAATCGGGCCGGATCGCCGGGTGTCAGCTGCAACAGCACAAAGCTGATCAGGCTGATCCCGATCAGGACCGGGATCAACTCGAACGGTCTGCGCAGCAGAAAAGAAAAACGCGTCATGCGAACTCCCCCAAGGGTCCGTCGGCCCGATTCAGTCTCTGGCGGCGGTCAGCTGCTGAGATCTGCCTCGTCGATCGCCGAATATTGCGACCCAAGGTTGAACACGAGACCCGTAACCGCCGGGGATCGCGCGCTTGTCCAGGTGGGGTGATAAAGCGCCACCTGGGCCACTTCATCCACGCTGATTTTCTGGATTTTGTAGTACATCTCGGCGCGCTTGGCCTCATCAGCCTCGCCCGCTGCCGCGTCGATGAGCTTGTTGACCTCGTCGTTGTTGTAACGGGTGTAGTAGGACTTGTTGTCGCCCGCCCCCCAGACGCACCAGCGGACTGCATTGTCGGGGTCGGTGGTCTCGTTGTACCACCAGTTCATCTGGGCCTGATACTGGCCGTCGATCAATTGGGTCCAGGCCTGGCCCGGATCAATCGCGACAATGGTGACGGTTATGCCGACCTCGGCCAGCTGCGCCTGGATCAGCACCGCAGCCTTTTCCTCGTCAACGATGCCCGCATTGGTGATCAGCTCGAACGCCGGCGAGGCAACGCCGGATTCCGCCAGCAGCGCCTTGGCCTTTTCGACATCGCGGGCGATCAGCGGCAGATCCTTGTTGAAGAATTTCAGGCTCGGGCTGAAGATCGATGTGGCTGCGGTCCCGTAGCCAGCCGTCACGGCATCGTTCAGGACCTGACGGTCGATGCCGAAGCTGACGGCCTGACGGAACTGCAGGCTGTTGAACGGCTCGGCCGCATGGTTGATCAGCATGTCATAAGTGGCGCTGGATGCTTCGGACACGACTGTCACGCCCGCGGCTTCCAGTTCCTTCATCCGGGCGAAGGGAACGCCCATGCTGACTTCAAGCTCCCCCGCCTGAACCATGGCGATGCCGGTGTTGTCGTCGGGCACGAATATGAACTCGATGCCGTCCAGTTTGGGCCTGCCGGCAAGATAGTAGTTTTCGTTGCGCGCCATGATGACGCGATCGCCCGCCCGCCATTCGACGAACTTGAAGGGGCCGGAGGTGACCGCCGGGTTGCGGCCGAACTCTTCGTCGCCCAACGCCTCGACCGTCGCCTTGGACACGATCCCGGTGTTCCAGATTTCACAAAGCGTGAGGAACGGCGGAAACGGACGGTCCAAGGTCATTCGGACGGTCTTGACGTCGACCACTTCGATGGCCTTGAGCGGCTGGAAGGGGGCCGCGTAAACCGAGTCCTTCTGGAACCGCATGCGGTTGAAGCTGAACGCCACATCCTCTGCCGTCAGCGGGCTGCCATCCGAAAACTTGAGGCCGTCGCGCAGCAGAAAGGTATAGGTCAGGCCATCCGGCGAAATCTCCCAGCTTTCTGCAAGGCCGGGCCCGATTTCGCTGGCGTCGGCATTCGCTTTCATCAGGCGGGCAAACATCATGCCCTGTGAAATGATGTCCGAGGCGAACACCGTCTTGATCGGGTCCAGCGTCTGCACCGGTGCCACGTAGCCGATCCGCAGCACCTTGGTGCCGGCGGCTTCCGCCGCGGAAATCAGCTGGCCGAACGCGACGGGTCCGACAAGACCGGCAGCCAGCGACGTTGTGATGAAACTCCGGCGATCCATTCTGTGCTCCTTTGCCCCGCATTGACCGCTGTTGGCCACGCCTGCCGCCAATTTCCGGGCATTTTCCACTTTCTGTCAATATCATTTTGGTGGTAGTGTTCTGTCATAGATCGCAACCCGGAAGGGGAGAGCATGACAGGAACAACCGCCCGAAAGTTGCAGTCGCTGCTTCCGACCCTGTCGGTCACCGAAGCGCGGATAGCGCATTATGTGATTGGCAACATTGACAGTATTGGTTACGAGACCGGTGCTTCGCTGGCCCGGAAAGTGTCGGTCAGCGAAATTTCGGTCAGCCGGTTTCTGCGCCGGGCCGGCTACAAGGGCATTGCCGGCCTCAAGCTTGAACTCCAGCTGGAAGAGGTCAACCAGCGCCACCTGACCGACGAAAAGATGAATGGCGATTGGCTTGGCGTCTACTCCGAGGTCCGCGACAACGAGATTCGGACCATGGAAAAACTGTTTCGCGAGTTCAACAGCGATCCCTGGCGCGATCTTGTGCGAACCGCGACCGACGCCGCGCAGGTTTTCGTGACGGGCTTCCAGGCGCTCAAGGGCACGGCCGAGGACTTTTCGCGCCGCCTCGCGCTTGCCCGCGACAATGTCCGCTTCCTTGCGGCGAATGACAACATGCTTGGCGAATGGCTGGAATTCCTGGGCGACGGGCACCCCAAGCCGATCGTGCTCATCCTGATCGATGGCGTGCCCTATGCGAACGACGGTCTGAAAGTTGCCGAGATCGCAAAGGAGCTGGGCTTCAAGCTGATCGTCATCAGCGACGAGTTCTGTGACTGGACCCACGACCTGGCCGATCACAAGATGTTCGCGGCCTCGCGTTCCGGCCTGTTCATCGAATCGACCGTCGCCCTGACGCTGATCCTGAATGTCCTGGTCGACGCCATCGCCCGCGGCAACCCCGGGAACGGCAAGCTCCGCCATGACCGCTGGCAAATCCTCATGCGCCGCATGAACATATTTTGAAGTAGCGGGATCCGGCGTCGGAGGTTGCAGTCTGGACCCCGAAAACTGGACTTTCTGTCTGGGCTGGTAAAATTTCCAAGCGAAGCCCGATGGATGCCAGAAGGCGCTAGGTGTGAAGTCCCGGCATCTGGTGAACCGGGCCGGAGCGGGTGGCGAAGCGGACGTTCAGCCCGGCACTGTCGGTCAGCTGTGTCATTCCGACCTCACGGGGCTCTGTTGATGGCGTGGATGCCCCCTCCTGACGGCATCGCAATGTGCCAATGTGGTGATTGTTGACACCATCACAGAAAGAGAGGACATCCATGTCGGAAGTTGCCATCATCGGCATTGACCTTGCAAAGCGCGTTTTCCAGTTGCATGGGGGGGGCGCGACGACGGGTCTGTCGTGTTTCGCGAAAGCTTTCGCGGGGTCAGGTGCTGGTGTTCTTTGCCCGGCACCCCAACCGCGTTGTTGCCATGGAGGCTTGCGCCACGGCCCATGGCTGGGGACGCGACCTCGAGAAGCTTGGCCACTCTGTGCGCTTGATCCCGCCGGTCTATGTCAAGCCATTCGTCAAGCGGCAGAAGAATGATGCGGCGGATGCTGAGGCCATCGTCGAAGCAGCGTTGCGCCCCACCATGCGGTTTGTCGCGCTGAAGACGGAAGAGCAGCAGGCGCGCGCCATGCTGTTTCGCACACGGCAGATGTTCCTCGGCCAGCGCACCCAGAGGATCAACGCTCTGCGCGGGCACCTCGCTGAGCACGGATTGGTCGCGGCGACCGGGACAGCGCAGATCAAGCGCCTGGCGGATGCGGTAGAAGATCGCGCCACGGCTTTGCCCGAGGGTGTCCGGGACCTGGGCCAGATGTATCTGGCACAGATTGCAGGGCTGAATGCCCGGGCGGCAGAGCTTGACCTGAAGATGAGGAGCGCGGCCAAAGAAGCCGATGTGGCGCGGCGGTTCCAAGCCATGCCGGCCGTGGGCCCGATCACGGCGCTTGCGATCGAGACATTTGCACCTGATCTGGCGACCTTCCGGCGCGGGCGCGACTTTGCCGCCTGGCTCGGGCTCGTGCCGAAGCAGCATTCGACGGGCGGCAAATCCCGGCTGGGCAAGACGTCGAAGATGGGGCAGCGTGACATCCGCACGCTCTTGGTCTCTGGCGCGATGGCCGTTCTGCAGGCGGTCGAACGGTTTGGCCCCCCGAGCAATGGCTGGCTGACGCGCCTGCGGGCTCGAAAGCCTCGCATGGTCGTGGCGATTGCACTTGCCAACAAAATGGCCCGTGGCCTCTGGGCCATGATGACGAAGCAAGAAGATTACCGCAACCCGGTGGCGACGATGGCATGGGCGCACTGCGCTTTCCATTCCGCCCCGGCGCGTCGGGAGTGTGAGGAGGTCGCTGAACAGCAAGGGCAAAGGATCGACAGGATCCGGGTCAGGACATGCAGTATTTGTGCTGGAGCCAACGGGCTCGGTCTGTTGATCTGCTTCTGATCCGCGCGTCGCCGTACCGGCCCGCGGCCGTGTCAATCGCCGCAACGAGAGGCCTGATCCATGACCGCACCCGATCACACGCTCAAGCCGTTCAAAAACCACTTGCACCAACGGGGGCATCCATACATGCACCAATCAGCCGACGACCGGACTTCCCCTTCTCCCGGACGGACTTATCCCGCGACCGTCTGTGACGGGAATGCCGAGCACGGCGACTCTGACCTGGAACTCCGCGACCTGACGGTCGAAGTCCCGCGCCATGAGGCGCTGGCCCAGCAGCTTGAGGCATCGCATCTTGGCCTCGATCAGGCTTCGTCAGTGATACCCGCTCCAGCGCCGCCAGATCGCGCGGCCAAAACGTCGCGCCAGCCACGCCGGGCCCCGATGCGGCGGGGTCAGCCGGACACCGTCATCGCCACACGGAACCGCCGCAGCGCGACGAGGAAGAAGACTGCGCCGGTTGCCGCCATCGCCGCGAGTTTCGGCCAGACCTGCGACAGGTCGGCCGCACGGAACAGCACCGCCTGGGCGAACGAGGTGAAATGGCTGGACGGCACCGCGAGCATGATCGTCTGCAGCCATTCGGGGCTGCTTTCCAGCGGCGTCCGCGCCCCCGACAGAAGCGACATCGACACCAGCACCGGAATCGCCAGCAGGCCGAATTGCTGCATCGAACTGGTGAAGGTGGCCAAGAGCACGCCCAGCGCCATCACCGAAAGCTGGTAGAGAAGGGCGCCCGTCGCGAACAGCCAGAGCGAGCCGGCCAGCGGCGTGCCCAAGAGCCAGCCCGCGACGACGATCAGCGAGGCCAGCGCCGCCGTGACCACCACCAGCCCGTTGGCCAGGATCTTCGACAGCATGATCTCGGCCGGCGTCACCGGCATCACCAGAAGATGCTCGATCGTGCCATGGTCACGCTCGCGGATCACGGCGGCCCCGGCCAGGATCACCGACAGCATCGTCATCATGTTGATGATTTCCATGACCGAGGTGAACCATGCCGAGGTGGTGTTCGGGTTATAAAGCAGCCGCACCACCGCATCGACCGGCGGCGGCGGCACCCTGGCGCCCTGCCAGTCGCGGATCTCGCGGCCGAGGATCTCTTGCAGGAAGGCCGCGCCGTTGCCCGCCTGCGACATCGCCGTCGCATCGACGTTGATCTGCAGCGACGTGGGCCGCGCCGCCGTCAGGTCGGCCTCGAAGCCGGGCGGGATCTCGATCACGAAGACATAGCGGCCAAGCTCCATCGCGCGATCGACCTGGCCTGCATCAAGCAGCACCGGCGGCTGGAACATCGGTTCCTGCAAGGCCCCGACCAGGCGCCGCGACAGCGCCGAGCGGTCATCGTCGACCACGGCGACCGCGGCCCGCTCGACATCGAAATTCTCGTCGGTGGCGGCGGAATAAACCGCATAGGTGAAGGCATAGGCGATCAGCGCCAGCATGACGACATCGCGGTGCAGGCTGTGCGCCTCCTTGCCGCAAAGCCGCAGGACACTTCGGATGAAACGGCGCATGTCAGCGCTCCTGCTTGGGCAGCGCGGCGGCGGCTGCGAGGATGTAGAGGGTCGCAAACAGCGCCAGCACCGCGGGCACCTGCCAGAGGTCGGCAAGGCCGAGGCCCTTGGTGATCGCCCCGACGCTCGCGTCCTGGAACCACGCCGCCGGGAAGGCGCGGCCGACATACCAGGATTGCACGCCCAGCGCCGAGGCCGGCGTCAGCATGCCGGAAAAGTTCATCGCCGGCGGGATGAGCGAGATCGGCGTCAGGAACAGCGCCACCGCCTGCGAGCGGGTGAAGGACGACATCAGAAGCCCGTAGCCGGTGCTGGCGGTGACGTAGAAGAGACCGCTGACCAAAAGCGCGGGCAGCGATCCCCTGACCGGCACGTCGAAGACCAGCCAGCCCATCGCCACCAGCGACAGGAAACTGGCAAAGGCCAGCGCGACATAGGGGGCCTGCTTGCCCAGCAGGAACTCGATCCGCGTCACCGGCGTGGCGCGGAAGTTGGTGATCGAGCCGGTCTCCTTTTCGCGCACGACGCCGATCGCGGTCATCATCGCCGGGATCAGGATCATCATCAGCATGATGATCCCCGGCACGATGGCGGCGCTGCTGCGGAAGTCCTGATTGTAGCGGAAGCGCGCGCCGATCTCGACCCGGGCATCGGTGTCGGCAAAGACCGGATTGGTCCTTGCCAGCCGCGCGACCATGGCCTCCATGACACCCGCGACATAGCCGCGCGCGGTCTCGGCGCGGAACGGTGCCGCCCCGTCGATCGACACCGCAACCTCGGTCGGCCGCCCGGCCCTGAGGTCGCGGCCGAAGCCCGCGGGAATCTCGACCAAGAGCACCAGCTTGCCGCGCCGCATGGTCCGTTCGGCCTCGGCCAGATCGACCGGGTCGGCGGCGCGGGCAAAGTTGCGCGACCCCTCGAAGCTTTCCAGAAACAGGCGGCTTTCCGGCGTGCGGTCCTGGTCGATCACCGCATAGGACAGGTTTTCCACGTCGAAACTGATGCCGAAGCCGAAGGCCAGCATCAGGATCAGCGGCCCGGCCAGCGCAAAGGTGATGCGGATCGGATCGCGCAGGATCTCGACCGTCTCGCGGCGCGCATAGGCCCAGAGGCGGGACGGATCGAACACCGACCGCACCGCCCGCGCGGGTCGCGCGGCGGGTGCGGCGGCAGGTTCGGGGTCGACCACCGCTAGGGCGGCCCCCGGCACCCCCGACGCGTCCTCGAGATAGGCGATGAAGGCGGCTTCCAGCGAGCCGCCGCCCCTGGCCGCCGCCAGTTCGGCCGGTGCGCCCACCGCCAGCACGCGTCCGGCATGCATCAGCGACACGCGGTCGCAGCGCTCGGCCTCGTTCATGAAATGGGTGGACAGGAAGATGGTGATCCGGTCGCGCCGCGACAGCGTGACGAGATAGCGCCAGAAGGCATCGCGCGCCACCGGATCGACGCCCGAGGTCGGCTCGTCAAGGATCAGGACCTCGGGCCGGTGCAGCACCGCGACCGCGAGTTGCAACCGCTGGCGCACCCCGAGCGGCAGGGCTTCGGGCAGGCTGTCGGCCACCTCGACCAGATCGAAGTCGGTCAAGAGCTCGGCCACCCGCGGCGCGCGCTCGGCTTGCGGCAATTCGAAGATTCCCGCGTGCAGCACCAGGTTCTGGCGGATCGTCATCTCGCCATAAAGCGAGAAGGACTGCGACATGTAGCCGACGCGCCGCCGCACCCCAAGATCGTTCGCATCAACCGGCTGACCGAGCAGCAGCGCGCGGCCGGCGCTGGCCGGAATCAGCCCGGTCAGCATCTTCATCGTTGTGGACTTGCCGCAGCCGTTCGAGCCGAGAAAGCCGAAGATCTCGCCCCGCCCGATGCGGAAGCTTATATCATCGACCGCGGTGAAGCTGCCGAAGGTCTTGGTCAGCCCGAAGGCCTCGATCGCCGCCGTGGTGTCGCCGTCCGCGCGCGGGGGGACCACCAGCCCGCCATAGCCGCGGCGGCGCGGCTCGGGCAACAGCGCGACAAAGGCCTCCTCCAGCGTCGCCTGCCCGGTGCGGGCCAGGATGTCGGCCGGCGTGCCCTCGGCGGCGATGCGGCCGGAATCGACCGCAACCAGCCAGTCGAAGCGTTGCGCCTCGTCCATGTAGGCGGTGGCGACGATCACGCTCATGCCCGGCCGCCGGGTGCGAATGCGCGCGATCAGATCCCAGAACTGCCGCCGCGACAGGGGATCGACGCCGGTCGTCGGCTCGTCCAGGATCAGAAGGTCGGGGTCGTGCAGAAGGCTGGCACAGAGCGACAGCTTCTGCTTCATGCCGCCCGAAAGCTTGCCCGCCGGGCGGTCGGTAAACGGGTCGAGCCCGGTCGCCGCCAGAAGCTCGGCAATGCGCGACCGGCGCGCGCGCGCCGGAAGGCCGTAGAGGCGGGCGAAGAAATCGAGGTTCTCGCGCACGCTGAGCGTCGGGTAGAGGTTCCGCCCCAACCCCTGCGGCATGTAGGCGATGCGCCGCACGATGTCCTGGCGTTCGCGCCGGTTCCGCAGATCGCCGCCAAGCGCCGCCACCTGGCCCGACTGGGCGCGGCGGACCCCGGCGATCAGCGCCAGAAGCGTCGACTTGCCGACCCCGTCAGGGCCGATCAGGCCGACCATCCGCCCCGCCGGGAAACTGACGGTCACGTTGTCAAGTGCCGCGACCTTGCCGTAGCGATGCGTCACCGCCGTCAGCGTGGCAGCGGCGGTTTCCATCGCTTCGGATCCGTCCGGCGGGGTCATTCCGTCGCCGTCTTGCCGACCGACAGCCGGTCCGGCCAGCCCGCGCCGGGATCGGTGCGCAGATAGGCGATGCCGCGCAACCCGCTGACCGGACGGCCGCCCAGCCTTTCGCCCAGATCGGCCGGGGCCCGCAGTTCGATGCGGAACATCAGCCGTTCCCGCTCGGCGTCGGTCTCGACCGTCTTCGGCGTGAACTGCGCATCGGGCGAGACAAAGCTTATGGTCATCGGCACCACCGTCTCGGGCAGCGCGTCAAGGATCACGCGCGCCTCGTCGCCAAGCACCAGCCGCCCGGCCTCGCCCGCGGGCAGGAACACGGTCATCGTGACATCGCTCAGATCGAGCAGCGTGACGATCCGCCCGCCCGCCGGGATCACCGCGCCGGTTTCAACCAGCCGGTAAAGCACGGTCCCCGCGACCGGCGCCGCGATCACGGTCCGCGCCAGCGCGATGCGGGCGCTGTCAAGCGCCGCCTCCGCGGCGCGCACGGCGGCGACCGCCTCGGCCACCCCGGCTTTGCGGCTGGCCAGGCCGGCTTCGGCCGCGGCAAGCGCCTGCTGCGCCTGCTGGTGCGCGCGGTGCGAGGCGACGTCCGCGTCGGCCAGGGCGGCGGTGCGGTCGAACTCCTGCCGGGCAAAGGTCAGGTCGGCCTCTTGCGCCGCACGCGCCGCCTCGGCGACGGCGACCGCCTGGCGGGCGCTTTCAGCCTCGGCCTCGGCGCGAATGACGGCGGCCCCGGCGGTCGCCGCGTCCAGCCGGGCGACGGTCTGCTCACGCGCGACCCGGTCGCCCTCCTGGACCGTGATCTCGGTCACGCGTCCCGCCATCTCGGTTGCCACATCGACGCTTGCCGCTTCGATCCGGCCGTTCGCGCTGACGATCCCGGCCGGGAGCCTGTCGCTTGCCGCCACGTTCCAGGCCGTCCAGGCCACCCAGCCGCCCAGGCCGAGCGCCGCCACGACCGCAATTCCGAGTAGCTTGTTCCTGGTGCTTGGCACAATGTCCCTCTCAAGGCTTGTCTACCGCCGTCTGCCCGTCCGATACGAGCGCGGCTGCGGCACAGGTCGTTGCGGACTGCACCCTGCGCGGCGTCGAATACAGACGCGCGGAAGGCCGAAGCGTTACAACGGGCGGGACGCCCCGCGCGGCACCAGCCGTTCCGGCAGCCACAGCCCCGGCCAGACCGCAAGGGCGATGACGCCGGCCGTCAGCACGAAGGCGGCATTCGGCAGCCAGGTCACGTCATAGAGCAACCCGCCCGCCGCCGACCCCAGCGCCGCGCCCAGGCTGGCGGCGGCGGTCTGCTTGCCAAGCTCGGCACCGGACTTGTGCCCGCCGTGGCTGGCAACCCAATAGGTCAGGATCGGCGACAGGATCCCGGCACTGGCCGCCACGGCGCCGACCACGACCAGCATCAGCCGGAAATCGGTGGTCAGGGGCAGGGCGAACAGGGCTGCCGCCATGACGGCAAACGCGGGCGCGATCAGCCAGCGGGTGAACTCCGGCCGGACCAGCGGCGAAAAGACGACCGCCTGCACGACGATCATCACCCCCGAGCACAGCGTGAACATCATCGCGATCTGCGCCGGGTCCAGGCCAAGGTCCTGTCTGCCGCGCAAGGCCAGCCCGACCTCGAACACCGCAACCCCGGCCGAGACGACGAAGCCCAGGGCCAGAAGCCAGCGCACCACTTGTGGCGCAGAAACCTGGGCGGGCTGCCGGACCCCCTCGGGGCGGACGACGGGCGAGCGACGGACCGTCAGCGCGACAGCCAGTGCCGCGACCAGCGCCAGCCCCCCGGTCGCCGCCAAAGGCGCCATCATGCCGCCGCCGGTTGCGCCGGAAGCCCGGGTCAGCGCGACGCCCAGGGCCGGACCCAGGAGAAAGCCCGAAACACCCGCCAGCGACACGAAGGTCAACCGGCGACCCAGCTCGGCCCGCGTCGCGGAGAAATCCGTGACGGTTGCCAGGGCAACAGGCGTCACCGCCGCGGCAAAGAGCCCGCTGAGCGCCCGTTCCGCGTACAGCGCGGAAAGCGACTCGAGGGCCGCAAAGACCAGCATGGTCGCGCCAAACCCGCCCAGCCCGATCAGCAGGACCGGGCGCCGCCCCCAGCGATCCGACAGCCGCCCCCAGACCGGCGCGCACAGGAACAGGGCGAACATGTAAAGCGCGGTCAGAAGCCCCGTCGCGCGTGGCACCTGGGCTGCCGTGCTGCCCTCACCCAGCATCTGCCCGACCAGATCGGGCAGTTCCGGCAGCAGAACCCCGAATCCGACCGAAATGGTGAACACCCCCAGCATCAGCGACACCAGCACGGGCACCACCACCGAGGCAGGCGGAGTCGGCGCAGTGGTGGCGTGACGCTCCGGTTTCCCGTGGGCCTGATCGGTCACGGCGTCGCAGCCGTATCGGGCACCCGTGCGTCGAGCGCGTCGTAATCTTCCGCCGTCATCTCTGGCAGAGTGGTCAGGAAGGCGGTGATGTCCCAGATCTCGGCGTCCGTCAGCGACGGTCCCCAGGCGGGCATGCCGGTAAAGCGGATGCCGTTCTTGGTGACCCAGAACAGGTCCGTTTCGTCCATGTCGTCGGCATCCGGCCCGAAGCCGGGGGCCTGCGGGTTGAAGCCCGCCGCCATCGGCTCGGGCGTGCGTCCGATCGGGGTGTGGCACATCACGCATTGCTGCCGGTAGAGGCGGAAACCGTTGTCCCGGTTCGCCACGTAATCCGCCGGTGGCGGCGCCACATCGCGCGAATGGGTCGCGACCGAGGCTTCGCGGACCGTGATCAGCGCCCAGCTGAGCAAGGGCGAATCCACCACGGTGGCCGCGACGTTGAACACGCCCGAATACATCAGCACCGCACCACCCACGATTGCCGCGACGACCAGGCCGCCGATGATCAGCAACAGATGCCGCGTCAGGTGGACGCAGGTTTCAGACCACGAAGACATTCCAGCCTCCATAAGAGTTGCGGATGGAACCGCGCGGGATCGACAGGGCGACGATCACGAGGCCGGTTGCGGCCCCCGCCCATGTTGCCAAGGGCGAGCCTGCCCCATCCAGCACGAACGGCGCCACCGCCAGCCACAGCCCGGCCGGCACGATCAGGAAGCGGACGGCGCGGGCGACCTCGGCAAAGGCGATGATGGCGAAGGTGACGATCAGAAGCCCGGTCAGATGGTCGCTGTTGGTCAGCGACCCAGAGTTGCCATAGGTCAGCCGGGTGAAGGTCAGCCAGATGCCGATGGCGCAGAGTGCCAGCAGCGTCGGCGGGAAATTCACCCCGCGCCCGGCCTGGGCGAACATCTGCGCCTTGCTGGCCAGCACGCCCTTGGCGTGATCGTCGCTGCCCCCCTCCATCGCGCCGCCGGTCCAGAAGGTCCGCCAGAACGGCTTGCCCGCCCGGTGCGAGGCGGTCAGGAACTGCCCCATCGCCACGAATTCATCCAGCGAATAGGGGATCATCAGCGCCATCGCCAGCGCCGCAACCAGGCACAGCGTGCACCAGGTGCCGATCTCGATCGGCTGGATGATGACGAAATAGATGCTGACCACCCCCAAGGGCACGATCAGCAATGCCAGCGCCAGCACCATCCAGGGCATCGTGCGCCAGCGGTCGCGCCCACCCATGAAGGTCATCACGATCTCCAGCGCATAGACCACCGCCCCCAGCCCCGCATCGGCCACCGGCCAGGCCTTCGACATGTCCGAGGTGATGATGGTTTCGGTGCCGTTCAGGCCGCTGGCCGGATCGGTCCCGGCAAAGAACGGTTCCCAAACCCCGTCGATATGGCCCATCTGATAGGCGGTCATGTAGCGCGCGATCAGGAACCCGAACAGCGCCAGCGCGGCAATCGGCACCCGTTGCAGCCAGCTTGCCGGGTTGTAGCCCCATTCGGGGGGAATGTCGGGCCTGCCCATCATGCCTTCCATGCTCATCCCCGGCATCATCGGGATCAGCACGGCAAGGGCGATCACCAGCACCCCCACCAGCGTGGCATTGGCATAGGCCTCGGGTAGCGGGGTCCAGAACACCAGGGGCGCCAGCAGCAGCCAGCCACCGACAAAGGCATTGGCCCATTGCGCCCAAGGATAGCGGCGCTGCGCATTGGCCGACAGATAGCCGAAGAAGACGATCAGCACGCCGCTGATCACGTCGTTCAGCGTCATCAGCATGGCCCGGTGGGCAAAGGGCGTGAGCCCCCGGTCCGCCATCACCGCAAGCTGGTTGGCATCGGGCACGAAATTGTTCAGATAGCCGAGGGTGAACGGGGCGGTGATCATCCAGAAGCCCAGCATCATCGCCACGTAATGCGGCCAGAGCATCGCCCTGTGGGCATCGCCCATCATGTCACCGGTGCCCGCCCCGGCCATCGCATGGCCCGACATCGCATGGCCAGTCGCGGACGAAACATCGGCCTTCGTGGCGGTGCCCTTCGCGGTTGCGGCCGGGGCATCGCCGGCCCGCTTGGCTGTCGCCTCGGGCACCAGCGTCATGCCGCATTTGGGGCAGCTGCCGGGCGCGCCCTGACGGATTTCCGGGTGCATCGGACAGGTGTAGGTGACGGTGCCCGGACCGCTGGCTGTGGCAGGCGCGGTCCCGGCATTGCCGTCCTGCCCGGAATGTTTGCTGCTCATGCCTCCTGCCCCGCGGCGGTGGCCCGGCGAACGAGCGTCATGCCGCAGATCGGGCATTTGCCCGGCTCGGCGCGGTTGACCTCGGGGTGCATCGGACAGGTATAGCTGCCCGAGCCGGTCGGGCCAGGCGCTGCCGCGGCACCATGGCCGGGATCATGGGGGCTCATCATCTGTTCTCCTCTGCCTTGGCCTTGGCGTTCGCCAGCATCCATTCCGTGGGCGTCAGCCCGTTTTCTCGGTAGAATCCCACATCGTCAGCCTTCAGCGCGGCCACCATTTTCGGGATTGTCTTGCGCAGGGTGCGCTGCGGCTCCCAGCCCAGCATCTCCTTGGCACGGCTGACATCCACCGCGTAATGATCATTGGCCCGGTCGATCATCCAGGGTTTGATGAACGGTTTCGAGCCAAGCACCTTGTCCTCCACCCAGGCCCCGATCTTGGCGATCGGGCCGGGAACGTTGAAGGATTCGTAGGATTCGTTGTGGATCTGCCGCATGAAGGTGTGCTGCAACTCGTCATAGCTCAGCGCGTCCGGCTCGCCGATCAGCAGGACCGTCTCGGGCGGCAAGCTGGCGCGGCGCTCGACCGTGCGGACCAGCGCATCCACCACATCCTCCATATGCACATAGGACGCGCCATGCGAGGTGGAGCCGGCATAGAGATGCGATTCAAGCTGGCGTTCATAGATCCGCTGGATCTGGTGCGACAAGGGCGGCGAATGGCAGCCATCATCATAGACGCCGGCAAAGCGCAGCATCACCGTCGGCACGTCGCCACGTTCCTCGCGGATCATCGCCTCGGTGCGGACCTTCGATTCAGGATAGGCCCAGGTCGGGCCGATCGGCCAATCCTCGTTGAAGAAGATCCCCGGCTCGCCGGGTTTGTGCACCAGCATGGTGCTGGAAAAGACGAACTGCTGCACCTCGAACGCGGCCTTCAGGCCCTGCAAAAGCCGTTTCGTGCCATTCACCGTCACGCTGTCATACTGCGGGTCCGGCCTGCCGGAAAAATCGTAGAACGCCGCCAGATGGATGACCGAGGCGACCCGCGCGCCGTGATGGGCCAGCAGCACCTTCAGCCCCGCGGAAACACTTCTATCCGAGGTGATGTCGACCGGTATCCGGGTGCAGCCCTCGGGCGGGTTCTCCTCGGCCTTCATGTCGAAGCCCACGACATTGGTGTAGGTCTTGCGCAACTCGCGCATTACCGCCGTTCCGATCCGGCCATTCGAGCCGGTGATCAGGACGATATCGCCTTCTGGCTTCATGCCGGTTCTCCCTGGGAGGAGCTAATGACTTGAGGGGGCATGGGTCAGGTCTCCTGTGATCGTCCTGACGGCAGGCATCATACGGCTGCCGTGCGTCTTTAAGTTGATACAGACGTGCGCGCGCCTCATTCATTACAGGATCTCTTCATATGTCAACCGAGGCTCTGGCCCCATTGATCTTGCGCTTGCGGCATGATTCAGGCTCCGCAAGGAGACTGACCAATGAGCAACCTATTCTGGCTGACGGATGCCCAGATGGCGCGGCTGCTGCCCTTCTTCCCCAAGAGCCATGGCAAGCCACACGTCGATGACCGGCGGGTTCTGAGCGGCATAATCTTCATTAATCGCAATGGCTTGCGGTGGTGTGATGCACCAAAGGAATACGGCCCGCCGAAGACCCTCTACAATCGGTGGAAGCGATGGGGCGACAAGGGCATCTTCGCCCCGATGATGGAGGGGCTGGCCTCCGAGGCGGCGGTTCCCAAGACGGTAATGATCGACGCGACCTACCTCAAAGCGCACCGCACGGCGACCAGCCTGCGATCAAACACCTAGCGTACCTGTGACAGCAGCTGACAAAGCTCGTCCAGTTGCTCAAGCGATCCGTAGGTGATGGTCAAATGACCACCATCGTGCCCCTTGTGGTCGATCACGACCTTCATGCGCAGGTTGGCCGACAGATCCTGCTCCAGAACCCTGGTGTCGGCATCCTTGGTTGACCGGCGCGGCGCACTGCTTCGGCTCTTCGCTTTGGCGGGCGCCTGCGCGAGCCGCTCGGTTTCGCGCACCGACAGTCCCTGCGCGATGACTTCCCGGGCAAGTTCGACCGGATTCTCGGTGGTGATCAGGGCCCGCGCATGACCGGCGGTCAGTTTGCCCTCGCGCAGCCAGCCCAGAACCGTTTCCGGCAAGGTCAGGAGCCGCAGGAGGTTGGCAATGTAACTCCGGCTCTTGGAGAGCACTTCCGCCATCTTTTCCTGGGTATGGCCGAACCGATCCATCAACTGACGGTAGCCCATTGCCTCTTCAACCGGGTTCAGATCGGCGCGCTGGATATTCTCGATGATCGCCAGTTCAAGAAGCTCGGTATCGGATACTTCGCGCACCAGGACGGGCAGGTCGTGAAGTTGGGCCAATTGAGCGGCCCGCCAGCGCCTCTCACCGGCGACAATTTCATAACCACCTGTTTTTCTTGGATTATCTCTGACAATAAGCGGCTGGATGACACCCTTCTCGCGGATCGAGGCCGCAAGCTCCTCCAACGCGTCGGTCGGAAAATCCCGGCGTGGCTGATCGGGGTTCGGTTCGATCAGGTCGATCGGAACCAGAAGATCCGGGCGTCTGGGCCGCGCGTCGTCCGCCGGCGCCACGTCTGCCATAAGCGCCGAAAGCCCCCGCCCTAGACCACGCCGCTCCGGTTTCCTGTCACTCATCCCTGCCCCCTTGGTCATTGTTTTGCATGGCGCGCCAGAAGTTCCCGCGCAAGCGCGCGATAGGCGGTGCTGCCTTTTGATAGCGGATCATAGTTGAGGACCGGAACCGAGTAGGATGGCGCCTCGGAAACGCGGACATTGCGCGGAATCACCGTCTGGAACACCAGTTGCCCGAGGTTGGCACGCGCGTCCGATTCCACCTGTTGTGACAGCTTGTTGCGGCCATCATACATGGTCAGGACCACGCCCTCGATCCGCAGATCCTTGTTGGCGTTCTGCCGGACCGTCCGGATCGTCAGCATCAGTTGCGACAGACCTTCGAGTGCAAAGAACTCCGCCTGTAGCGGAACCAGCACGGATTGTGCGGCGATCATCGCATTCACGGTCAGCAAACTGAGCGACGGCGGGCAATCGATCAGGACATAGTCGATCGCGTAGCCGTCAAGCGCCGGCTCATTCAGCGCATCGTGGAGAAGGAAACTGCGTTTCTCGTTTGAAACAAGCTCGATGTCAGCCGAGGACAGATCGGTGGTCGCGGGGCACAAATACAGCCCGTCAAATGCCGTGGCCCGGATCACGTCCGTGATCTCCGCATCTTCAAGCAGCAGGTCATAGGTGGTAAGCCCACGCGCACCAGGCTCAAAGCCGAGGCCGGTCGAGGCATTGCCTTGCGGATCGAGATCCACCAGCAATACGCGTTTGCCCGTCTCGACAAGGGCGGCGGCCAGATTGATCGCCGTCGTGGTCTTGCCGACTCCGCCCTTCTGATTTGCAACAGCAATGACACGCGCGCCGCTCGTGCGGATCGGATCAGGCACGTTCAATATCCCTTATCGACAGAATGACAGCCGACTCGTCGGTCATGCTCTTGGTGACTTCATACGAAAACCGCCAGCTTTCAAGAGCTTGACTCACTTCTTCGGCATGAGCCGCGCCTTTCGGAAACAGGGCCTGCCCGCCCGGCCGCAGGTGAGGCGCGGCATATTCAAGCAATTTGGCAAGCGGCGCGAGCGCGCGGGCCGACAGGATTTCCGCACCCAGTCCGGGCGTGGCTTCGATGCGTTGCGGCAGAATACTGACTTCCACGCCCACCGCGCGCGCTACCGCCGAAAGGAACGCTGCCTTGCGTTGATCGCTTTCGATCAGCGTGACCGACAGATCAGGTTTTCGCTCCGCAGCAAGAATCGCAACGACAAGTCCCGGGAAGCCGCCGCCCGCGCCGAGGTCCGCCCAAAGTCCGCACTCTGCGGAATGTAGATCGAAAATCTGCGCCGAATCAACGAAGTGTCTGTCCCAAAGCCGGTCCAGCGTCGACCGGGAGACCAGATTGATCGCTGGATTCCACTTCCGCAGCAGCGCCTCGTAGATTTCGAGCCGCTCCATTGTTTCACGTGAAACAGCACGACCTGCCAGAAAGTCGTCTCTGCTCATCCGGTATTCCGCAGCCGCGCGTTCCGCCGGATGATCGCCAAAATCAAAGTGAGCGCCGCCGGAGTGATTCCCTCGACCCTCGCCGCCTGAGCAAGGGTTGCGGGGCGCAGCCGGATCAGTTTGGCCTTCAGTTCGGACGAAAGCCCGTCGAGTGCTGTATAGTCAAACCCCTCCGGGATCGCGACCGCTTCGTCGCGGCGAAGTTGCTCGGCGTCCTGACGCTGGCGCTCCATAAAGTTCGCATAGAGCGCGTCGCACGACAATTGCGCACGAATGTCGGGCTCGATTTCGGCCAGTACGGGCGCGCCGCGAACCAGGTCTTCAAAGCCAACACCCGGCATGGAGAGCAGCCGATAGGCGCTTCGTCTTTGGCCATCCTGATTGACGGGAATGCCCATTGTCATCGCCTCTTTTGGCGTAAACTGTTGAGATTCCAGCGCAATACGACCACGCTCCAGTGCCAGGCGCTTGCGCTCATAGACCAACCGCCGGTTAGTCCCGACACAGCCCAAGGCGATGCCCCTGCCCGTCAGCCGCTGGTCCGCATTGTCGGCGCGCAGTGACAGGCGATACTCAGCGCGCGACGTGAACATCCGGTAAGGTTCCGAAACGCCAAGCGTTGTCAGATCATCGATCATCACGCCGATGTAGCTTTCAGCCCGTCCGAAAAGGACGGGATCCCTGTCGCGCGCAGATTCGGCTGCGTTCAGGCCCGCCACAAGCCCCTGGGCCGCCGCCTCCTCATACCCTGTTGTGCCGTTGATCTGCCCGGCCAGGAACAGCCCCGGCATGTCCTTGAGTTCAAGCGAAGGACGCAGTGCGCGCGGATCGACATAGTCATACTCGATTGCATAGCCCGGCTGCGTGATCGCCACCCGCTCCAGTCCGGCAATGGACCGGACATAGGCCTCCTGCACATCTGCGGGCAACGAGGTTGAAATGCCGTTCGGGTAAATTGTCGGATCGTCCAGCCCTTCTGGCTCAAGAAAGACCTGATGGGAGGATTTGTCGGCAAACCGCACGACCTTGTCCTCGATCGACGGGCAATAGCGCGGGCCCACGCCCTCGATATGGCCGCCATACATCGCGGACCGGCCAAGATTTTCCCGGATAATCTCGTGAGTCTTTTCGTTGGTGTGCGTGATGCCGCAGGAGACTTGCTGCGCAAACGGCGCCCTGTGCAGAAAGGAAAACAGCGTCGGCACATCATCACCGGGCTGTGTTTCCAAAGTCTCCCAATTGATGGTCCGCCCGTCGAGACGCGGTGGCGTTCCGGTCTTGAGCCTCCCCATGGGCAGATCCAGTGCGCGCAACCTGTCGGCCAGCGGAACAGACGGACGGTCGCCGACCCTGCCGCCTTCCTGTTGCTCGGCACCGATATGAATCTGTCCGCGCAGGAAGGTTCCGGTGCAAAGTACCACTGCCGCGCATTTGATTTCCGATCCGTCCGACAGCCGAAGGCCGCAAATCTGCCCGTCCGGCATGATCAGATCGGCGACTTCTCCCTCTAGGATGGCCAGGTTTGGCCTGTCGCGCAGCGCCTTCTGCATGTGAGAGCGGAACAGTTTTCGGTCCGCCTGTGCCCGGGGACCCTGCACCGCCGGCCCCTTTCGGCGATTAAGCAGGCGAAACTGGATGCCCGCCATATCGGCGACGCGCCCCATCACGCCATCCAGCGCATCAATCTCCCTGACAAGGTGCCCCTTGCCAAGGCCGCCGATGGCGGGATTGCAGGACATCACTCCGATCGTATCGGCCCGCATCGTGACCAGGGCCGTCCTGGCACCCATGCGCGCAGCCGCATGGGCGGCCTCCGCCCCCGCATGACCGCCGCCAACAATGACAACATCAAAATGTTTCACGTGAAACATCCCTACTTTCCGATGCAGAAGCTCGCGAAGATTTCATCGAGAAGATCTTCAACGTCCACCCTGCCAACAAGTGAATCCAAGGCCCGGATTGCGCGGCGCAGTTGCTCCGCAGCCAACTCTGTCCGGCTCAGCCCCGCTTCTAACTCGATTTCCGCCGATTCCAAAGCCCCAATCGCCTTGGCCATGGCCGCCCTGTGACGCTCTCTTGTCATCGTGCCGGCCCCGGCAGCGCGACGGCCCAGCACTTCGGCTACCGCCATGACCAAGCGATCCAGCCCCTCCCCAGTTTTTCCGGAGACCGCCAGCCCCCGCCAATCTGCCAGGTCTGCCTTACCCCACACCAAAAGATCATCCGGCCCCGGGGGAAGCAACGGCACTTCCTGCCCGTCCAAAAGGAAGATTCGAAGGTCGGCGCGTTCGGCGCGTTCCAGCGCACGCGCTATGCCAATGGTTTCGATCCGGTCAGCACCAGCACGCAGTCCGGCCGTATCCAGAAGCGTGACGGCCAGCCCGCCTATGTCCATGCGCACTTCGATCACATCGCGGGTCGTGCCCGCCATTTCGGACGTGATCGCAGCCTCTCGCCCTGCTAGCGCATTGAGAAGTGTGGATTTACCTGCGTTTGGCCGACCAACGATCGCCACCTCATACCCGTCACGGATACGCTCCGACGCACCGACACCGCGCAGTTCGGCCTGCAGTTCGTCAACGACGCCACGAAGCAACGCGCTGACTTCGGGCGAAACATCAACCGGCACATCCTCGTCGGCAAAGTCGATCGTCGCCTCGAGCAGCGCCGCCGCGCGGATCAGGTTTCGGCGCCAGCCCTCCGCCCGCGCGCCGATCGCGCCGGACAGAACCCGCAGGGCCTGCTTGCGCTGCGCCTCCGTTTCGGCCTCGATCAGATCGGCCAGGCCTTCCACCTGAGCCAGATCGAGCTTGCCGTTTTCAAGTGCCCGCCGCGTGAACTCGCCCGGCTCCGCGAGCCTCAGCCCTGCCATCTCTCCCAGTGCGCGCAAGACCGCCGCAACCGTGGCCGTGGCGCCATGCAGATGCAGTTCCGCCGAGGCTTCGCCGGTGAAGCTGGCCCCCTGCTCGAACAAAAGAACGAGCCCCACATCAAGGACATCCCCACCCGACGACAGCCGCCGCAACGATGGTCGGCGCGGCACTGGCAAGGTGCCGGAAAGATTTCGAACAGCTTCCCACGACCCGGCACCAGACAGCCGAACGACAGCCACGCCGCCCTTTCCCCGTGCGGAAGCAAGGGCAAAAATCGTATCCATATTTTAACCTATTGTTCTATAAGAACAAATCAGGCGTTCATCGATTCGAAGAATTCGCCGTTGGTCTTGGTTTGCTTCAGCTTCGAAATCAGGAACTCGATGGCATCGGTTGTACCCATCGGGTTGAGGATCCGGCGCAGAACATAGGTTTTCTGCAGATCCTTCTGCTCGACCAGCAGGTCTTCCTTCCGCGTGCCGGACTTCAGGATGTCCATCGCCGGGAACACGCGCTTGTCGGCCACCTTGCGATCCAAGACGATTTCCGAGTTGCCGGTGCCCTTGAACTCTTCAAAGATCACCTCATCCATCCGGCTGCCGGTGTCGATCAGCGCCGTCGCAATGATGGTCAGCGAACCGCCCTCCTCGATATTCCGAGCCGCACCAAAGAAGCGCTTCGGCCGCTGCAGCGCATTGGCATCCACACCCCCCGTCAGCACCTTGCCAGACGACGGTACCACCGTGTTGAAGGCCCGGCCAAGACGCGTGATCGAATCAAGAAGGATGACCACATCGCGCTTGTGCTCGACCAGTCTCTTGGCCTTTTCGATCACCATTTCCGAAACGGCCACGTGTCGCGTCGCCGGTTCGTCGAAGGTGGAAGACACCACCTCCCCCTTCACCGAACGCTGCATGTCGGTCACTTCCTCGGGCCGCTCGTCGATCAGAAGAACCATGAGATAGCACTCGGGGTGATTGGTCGCGATCGAATGGGCGATGTTCTGCAACAGCACTGTCTTGCCGGTGCGCGGCGGCGCCACGATCAGCGCGCGCTGGCCCTTCCCGATCGGACAGACCAGGTCAATGATCCGGGCCGAGCGGTCCTTGATTGTCGGATCCTCGATTTCCATCTTCAGCCGCTCGTCGGGGTAAAGCGGTGTCAGGTTTTCGAAGGCAACCTTGTGGCGGGCCTTCTCCGGGTCTTCGAAATTGATTCTCGTCACCTTGGTCAGCGCGAAGTAACGCTCATTCTCGCCCGGCGCGCGGATCACGCCTTCCACGGTATCGCCGGTGCGCAGCGAATATTGGCGCAGCATGTCGGGGCTGACGTAAATGTCGTCCGGACCCGGCAGATAGTTCGCCGAGGGCGAACGCAGGAAACCGAACCCGTCCTGCAAGACTTCCAGCACCCCGTCGCCGCCGATCTCATACCCATCCTCGGCATATTCGCGCAGGATCGAGAACATCATCTCGCCCTTGCGCATGGTCGAGGCATTCTCGATCTCCAGCTCCTCGGCCATTGCCAGAAGGTCAGCGGGGCTTTTCAGCTTCAGATCGGCAAGGTTCAGGCGTTCATCGGTCATGGAAAACTCTCGTGGCAGCGCATTGGTCGCCGCAATGTCAGAAAAGGGGGAGATATCCTGCCGGACGGCGGGCTTGGGCATCGCGATAGGCGGTCTCCCGCGAAAAGTCAATCAATCCGCAAAGTTTTTCAGAATTTGATGATCACCGAAATGACGATCAGCACCAGAAAGGCAACCGGCACCTCGTTCATGATGCGGTAGGTCCGACCTGAGCAGGCATTGCTTCCCGCCTTGAAATCCTTCCGCCGATACCCCAGCCAATGGTGAAACCAGGTCATCCCGATCACGCCCGCCGCTTTCGTCCAGGGCCAGATCTCCGACCAGGTCACGATCCCCGGTGTGAAGACCAGCGCCAGCCCGAAGACCCAGGTCGCCGTCATCGCCGGGTTCATGATCAGCCGGAACAGCTTGCGCTCCATCGTCTGAAACAGTTTGTCCGTCTCGCTGCCCTTCTCAACCGCTTCGACGTGATAGACGAAAAGTCGCGGCAGATAGAAAATGCCGGACATCCACGCAATCACCGAGATCACATGCAGGGCTTTCGTCCACGGATACATGTTGGCCAGAAAGTCACCCATCACTATCCTCCTGTTCGGCGGCCCGGCTCTTCTTATTCTATATAGAGTCTTGAAAGAAGGATGATGATGTAGAAGGCCCTGTGGAAAGCGGGATAAGTATTTCACCCCACAATCGGCCCACATCAGGACAGGTCTGTGGATAAGAAGGGGGAAAAGAAACGAATAGATAAAACAGCATGATTTCAATATGATAAACGACAAATAGTTGCCAATCGTGCCCGAAATCATCCATAGCCCGCATGCAAACGCCAGCTTCCCACAGCCCGCATGCCTCCTCTTTCACAGCCGGAAAAGTAGGTTGTGGCGCCTTGACAAAAGCAGGGTTTCCCACACCAGTCCGCATGACCATCACTTGCCCCGAAGCTGCCCCCTGCGTCACACAGAATTTTTCCACAGGCCCATCCCCATGACCCGCGCAACGCCCCTGATCCTTGCGTCCGGCTCTTCGGTCAGGGCAGAGCTTTTGCGCCGCGCAGGACTGGTTTTTCAGGTTCTTCCCGGTCGCATAGATGAAGAGGCAATACGCAACAGCCACGTCTCCGAAGGAGGCAGCCCCCGTGATCTGGCGGATCTGCTGGCCGAGCTGAAGGCAGAGAAGGTCTCGGACAGACACCCCGGCGCGCTGATCATCGGCGCCGATCAGGTTCTGGAATGCGACGGCTGCATCTATGGCAAGGCGGAAAGCCGGGAAGAAGCGGCTGAACATCTGCGCGCCCTGTCCGGCCAGACGCACCGGCTTTGGTCTGCGGCGGTCGTCTGCCGCGACGGCAAACCGCTCTGGCGCCATATCGGACAGGTCCGCCTGACCATGCATGTGCTGACGCCCGGCTTCATCGACGACTACCTTGACCGGAACTGGGCCTCGGTCTGCGAGGCGGTCGGCTGTTACAAGATCGAGGAAGAAGGCGTGCGGCTTTTTTCCCGTATCGAGGGTGATTTCTTTCACATCCTTGGCCTGCCGCTGATCGAACTCTTGACCTGGCTTCATATTCGCGGCGACATCAGCACATGACCGATCATCCCCGTATTCCACTGGCTGCCGTCATCGGTTCCCCGATCGCGCATTCGAGGTCGCCCCGCCTGCATGGTTACTGGCTGAAGCGCTACGGGATCGCCGGGCATTACGTGCCGCTTGATGTGGTCCAGGCCGACCTCGAAACGGTGATCCGCGCGCTGCCGAAGGCAGGTTTTGTTGGTTGCAACGTTACCATCCCACACAAGGAATCGGTTCTGGCGCTGGCCGATACGGTGACGGATCGGGCCGCGCTGATCGGGGCGGCCAATACGCTCGTCTTCCGCAAGGACGGCCGCATCTGGGCCGACAATACCGACGGCTACGGCTTTACCGCCAACCTGCGCCAGAACGCGCCCAACTGGACGCCAGGCGATGGTCCCGCCGCCGTGATCGGCGCGGGTGGCGCGGCGCGAGCGGTCATCGCGGCATTGCTTGAAGTCGGTGTGCCGGAAATCCGCCTCGCCAACCGCACCAAGGCGCGGGCCGAAGCGTTGCGCACCGAGTTCGGCGCCAAGATCGCGGTCCATGACTGGGTCCAGGCAGGCAATATGCTGGAAGATGCGGTCACGGTCGTGAACACATCCTCGCTCGGCATGGTGGGCAAGCCCGAATTCCGCGTGCCGCTCGATGCGCTGTCGCCGCGCGCCACCGTCACCGATCTGGTCTATGCGCCCCTCAGGACACGGCTTCTGACCGAGGCAGAGGCGAACGGCTGCATCGTGGTCGACGGGCTTGGCATGTTGCTGCATCAGGCGGTGCCCGGCTTCGAACGCTGGTTTGGCAGGAAACCAGATGTTGATCAGGCAACGCGCGACGCAGTTCTCGCGGAATGAGAAGACCCTTTCTGCTTGGCCTGACCGGCTCAATCGGGATGGGAAAATCGACCACGGCCCAGATGTTTCGGGATGAGGGAGTTCCCGTGTGGGACGCCGATGCCACCGTGCACAGGCTCTATTCCCCAGGTCAGTCCGCGGCACTGGCCATTGCCGCCCGTTATCCGCAGGCTTTGGATGCGGATGGCCGGGTGAACCGGGCGAAGTTGCGCGCCATGATTGCCGAAGATGGATCGGTGATGGACTGGCTGAACACGACCATTCATCCGATGACCGCCAAAGATCGCGCCCGGTTTGTCACAGAGCATTCGGCATCGGATGTTTTGATCCTGGACATTCCGCTTCTCTTTGAAACGGGGGCCGACGCGCTTTGCGACGCGGTGCTGGTGGTCACGGCGCCCCCGGACGTGCAGCGCGCCCGCGTTCTGGCGCGTGGCATGACCGAAGCCGAATTTACCCTGATCCTGGACCGGCAGATGCCCGATTCCGACAAGCGCGCCCGCGCAACCTACGTCATTGAAACGCTGACCGAGGACAGCGCCCGCACGGCCGTTCGGTCGCTTTTGCGAAAACTGAGGGCCAAGGATGCGTGAGATTGTTCTGGACACCGAAACCACGGGTTTTGAGCCTTCGGAGGGCCACCGCATCGTCGAAATCGGCGCGGTGGAGCTTTTCAACCATGTCCCGACCGGCAAGACCTATCACCAGTATCTTAACCCCGACCGCCCCATGCCGCCCGAGGCGTTCGAGGTGCATGGGCTGGGCGACGATTTCCTGCGCGACAAGCCGCGCTTTGCCCAGGTTGCGCAGGCGTTTCTGGATTTTGTGGGCGCGGAGTCACGCCTTGTCATCCACAATGCCGCCTTCGATATGAAATTCCTCAATGCCGAACTGAACTGGGCTGGCCTGCCGACGCTGCCCAGTGACCGGGCGCTGGATACGGTCGCCCTGGCACGGCGCAAGTTCCCCGGCTCCCCGGCTTCCCTCGATGCCCTGTGCCGACGGTTCGGGATCGACAATGCTGCGCGCGAAAAACATGGTGCGCTGCTGGACAGTGAACTTCTGGCCGAGGTCTATCTGGAGCTGATCGGCGGCAGGCAGCCGGACTTCGCGCTTTCGTCCGGCGTGAACCCGCAACTTTCAGGTGCGACCGGCGGCGAGACGGTCTGGACGGTGCCGCGCCGTCCCGCGCCATTGCCGTCCCGCGTGACTGCCGATGAGGCGACCGCCCACCTCGCCTTTGTCGACGGGCTGGGCGACAAAGCGATCTGGAAACGATTCAGCTAAAGTCCGGTGGCGCGCAGCACAACCGCCAATGTGCGCCACAGAATGGTCAGGTCAGCCGAGAACGACATTTGCTGGCCATAGAGATCATCATAATGGACGCGATCGGCGAAACTTCCGGCACTACGACGGCTGACCTGCCAGAGGCCCGACAGGCCCGGGCGCAGGCGGTAGTAGGAACTGTCGCGGCCACCTGCGTAAAGCGCTTTCTGGTCCGGCGTAAACGGGCGGGGCCCGATCAGTGACATGCTGCCGCCAAGCACGTTGAGGAGTTGCGGCAACTCATCAAGACTGGTGCGCCGCAGAAACCGGCCAAGCCGCGTGATGCGCGGGTCGTGTGCGAGTTTCTGATTCCTCTGCCATTCGGCGGCAATCTCAGGGTCGCGGGCAATCATGTCCGCCAGCACCCGGTCGGCGTTCTGGACCATCGTGCGAACTTTCCAGCAGGAAAACTCCTGCCCGCCCAGCCCGACACGGCGCTGCCGATAGATCGGCTTCCCGCCCTCTGCCCAGGTCACCAAGAGGATCAGGGTCAGCAGCGGAAACACCACCGGAAGCGCGATGATCACCAGCACCAGATCTGTCAGTCGTTTGCCCGCCATTGAATAGAGGCTGTCAGCGGACCGCCCTGGCGCAGCGTGATCGAACGTGGGCAGGGGCATCGTCATCCTTGCGGACTCCCAGGAGTTTCGCTGCGTCGGTTTCCAGCCCCTCGGAACCGACGCGCTCAGGTTGGTTTTTGTTAGATAAACAATTCGTAAATCGCAACGTTCTTGCTGCGGTCATCGCGAAACGGAATGTCTGCAAATTGGCACCAATGTGGCTGTTGTTTGAAAATCGCGGACAGTTACGGAAAATACGGGAGAACAGAATATTCTCCCTGCCCCGCCGGTGATAGCGAGCGGTGGCGCGGGCGAAAACGAAGGGTCCGGCCAGCCCCGGGTCAGACAAAGCGGTTCCACAAATTCTCCAGACGCTCCTGTCGGCCGGATCTCGGCTGCGGATCGAGGCCTTCGCGCAGGACGCGGGCCGCCACTTCTTCCAACGACGAAGACAGGAGCGATTGGTTCTCCGGTGCGTTCCAGCCGCCGTAGCGTTCCGATCTTGCGCGTTCGAGTGCCCCGTCCTGCAGCAGCGCCGCCGCAGCTTTCAGGGCGCGGGCACAGACATCCATGGCACCGACATGTGACAGGATCAGGTCTTCGGGATCGAGGGACTGGCGGCGGATCTTTGCATCGAAGTTTGTCCCGCCAGTGGTAAAGCCGCCCGCGCGCAGAACCTCATAATAGGCCCGCGCCATTTCAGGCACATTGTCGGGGAACTGATCCGTATCCCAGCCGGACTGATAGTCGTTCCGGTTCATGTCGATGGACCCGAAGAGACCAAGCGAAGTGGCCAGGGCCAGTTCATGTTCGAACGAATGTCCCGCAAGGATGGCGTGGCCCTGCTCGATGTTCACCTTCACTTCATTCTCAAGACCGAAGCGCTTCAGGAAACCGTAGACCGTAGCCACATCATAATCATACTGATGTTTCGACGGCTCCTGCGGCTTGGGCTCGATCAGGATCGCACCCTTGAAACCGATCTTGTATTTGTAGTCGACCACCATCTGCAGGAAACGGCCTGCCTGTTCCGCCTCGCGCGTCAGATCGGTGTTCAGCAGCGTTTCATATCCTTCGCGCCCGCCCCACAGGACATAATTCTGCCCGCCCAGCCGGTGGGTCGCATCCATGCAGCTTTTGACGGTCGCCGCCGCATAGGCGAAGACCTCCGGGTCGGGGTTCGTGGCCGCGCCCGCCATGAAGCGGTGGTGCGAAAAGAGATTCGCCGTGCCCCAGAGAAGCCGGGTCTTTGATTGCTCCATCTTCTGCGCGAAATAGTCGATGATTTCCGCAAGATTGCGCAGGCTTTCGGCAAACGAGCTGCCTTCTGGGCGCGCGTCGGCGTCGTGGAAACAGAAATAGGGTGCGTCCAGAATGTCGAACATCTCGAAAGCCACATCTGCCTTCAGGCGCGCGTGACCCATCGTCCCGCCGAACCAGGGCCGGTCGAACGTCTGGCCGCCGAACGGGTCGCCGCCGGGCCAGGCAAAGCTGTGCCAGTAGGCGACCGCAAACCGCAGATGATCTTCCAGCCGCTTGCCCAGAACGATCTCGTCGGGGTTGTAGTGCCGGAAGGCAAATTCATTGGTCGAGGACGGCCCCTCGTAGCGAATCTTCGGAATGCCTTTGAAAAAGTCGGTCATGTGAGTCCCCGGATGGCGGTTTGTGCGGCGCGGAAGCGGGCATACCCTTCGTCGAAGGCCCCGATCAGCCTCAGGTCTGGGTCGATGGTTCTGTCGATGCCGGGCTGGGTCGCGATCTCGGTTCCGGCGCCGGTCGCGGCCATTATCGCCAGGCGGGCCGCGCCGAAGGCGCCGCCGAAATCGCCGGCAACCGGCACGGCGACGGGCGTTCCAAGCGCCGTTGCAATCGCCGCCAGCCAGTAGTCCGACCGGGATCCGCCACCGACCGCCAGAAGCCGGCTGATCCTTGTTCCGGTCGCGGCCAGCGCATCGCGGCAGTCGCGGATGGCGAACGCAACGCCTTCAAGCACGGCGCGGGTCGCGCCGGCGGGATCCGTCGCATGTTCAAGCCCGATGAATGCACCGCGAACCGCCGCATCGTTCAGGGGTGTGCGTTCGCCACCCAGATAGGGCAGGAAGCACGTCTTTCCCGGCGCGCGCAGCGGGCCGAGGCCAGAGGTCAGCACCGCAGCATCCGCGCCCGCAATCCCGGCAAACCAGTTGAGCGCATCAGTCGCGGCCAGGATGACGCCCATCTGATGCCAGGCGCCGGGAAGGGCATGGCAGAACGTATGAACGGCGGTGGCCGGATCGGGGCTGTAGCCGTCATTTGCGGCAAACAGCACGCCCGAGGTGCCGAGCGATACAAAGGCCTGCCCCGCCTTCACCACGCCGACGCCGATACCCGACGCGGCATTGTCGCCGCCTCCGCCTGCCACGGCGATGCCGGCGGGCAAGCCGAAACGGGCCGCCAGGTCCGCGCGAAGATGGCCTGACACATCCGACCCCTCGACCAGTCGTGGCATGTGATCGCGCGCAAGGTCCGTCGCTGCCAGCAATTCGTCCGACCAATCGCGCCGCGCGCAATCAAGCCAGCTCGTTCCCGCAGCGTCCGACATTTCCGCGACATGCTCGCCGGTCAGCCACAGGCGGAGATAATCCTTGGGCAACAGGACCTTCTTCACCTTGCGGAATATTTCGGGTTCGTGCGCCTTCACCCACACCAGTTTCGGCGCGGTGAAGCCCGGAAAGACGATGTTGCCGGTCAGCGCGCGAAAGCGCGGATCGGCATCCAGCCGGGCGGCTTCGGCGAACGCGCGCGTGTCGTTCCAAAGTATGCAGGGACGCAGCACATTGTCAGCCGCGTCCAGCAGTGTCGCGCCATGCATCTGGCCAGAGAGTCCGATCCCTTTCAGCGCCTTCAGAACATGGGCTGGCAGGGCGCGGAACACCGCTTCTGTAGCCGCGATCCAATCGGCGGGCGATTGCTCCGACCAGCCGTCATGCGGCCGCGCAACCGCAAGGGGCGCGGCGGCCTCGGCGACAATCGCCTGATCGTCGCCGATCACCACGCCTTTCAGGCCCGACGTGCCGAGATCGAGCCCGAGATACATCAGGCAGCCGTCGCCGGCTTCTTGCCCAGGATGATCATGCCCAGAATGTCCTCATCGGTGACGTCCTTGACATTCACGGTGCCGACCAGCTGGCCGTTCTTCATCACACTTGCCCGGTCGCACAGCTTCATGACGTTGTGAATGTCATGCTCGATCAGGAAGATGCCCAAGCCCTGCGCCTTCAGTTCCTGGATCAGTTCGGCGACCATTTGGGTTTCGTGCGGGCCGAGCGCGGCGGTCGGTTCGTCCATGATCAGGATCTTGGCGTTGAAATAG
>CAZRKU010000003.1:0-64586 GCA_964600685.1 uncultured Frigidibacter sp.
GGACGGGAGCGGAACAAACCTCACCATCTTTTTTTCAAGCCGCATGTAAGCACTGCGCGCCACCTCTGCCCCCCAACCAATCGTTAAAATTTCCCTAACGGTGCGCACGAAACTTAAGTAATTTCAATCAGTTGGTCTTTTGTCAGAACTCGGACACTCCACCTGTCAGCGCCCCTCAGGCTCGGCCACGGCCATCACCTCGTACATCACCGGCTCGAACCGGCTGCACAGGGAAGCGAAGCGCCGGTTGCGTTCGCGCATCTCGGGGGTGCGCAGCATGGCCAGAAAGTCCTCGCGCTGCCGCCATTGGCTGTAGTTGGCGATCCGGGTCTGGGCGTCATTCATGTGCAACCCCGCCCCCACGAAGCCCGGCTGATGGCGGATGAAGTTCTGGTAGGCGTCCTTCAGTTCGTCCATCAGATCCTGCGCGGTGCCGGGCGTCATCTCGAAGGTGGTGATCACGGTCTGGCCGGAAAAAGCGGCGATGATGGTGGGCATGGCGGCATCCTCGTGTTCGGCGCGGGTCGGTCGGACCGGCAAGGCAAGAGTAACATAGCGCCGGTCCCTGTCCACTGCGGCGGGCATGTGCGACTGCTGGCCGGTTGTAAGATGCACCCCTTCGCGTCAAACTGACCGCGACAGTCCGCAGGCGCGCCATCGGACGACGGAAAGGCCCGAGCCGGATGACAGACCATCACGCCAATGTTCCTGACAACCCGCGCGGCGAACGGGATCGACCTTCCACAGGGTGCTTCTGATGCGACTGTGGCGGCAGGCCCTGATTTCGGTCGGCATTCTGGTGGCGGCGCTGGCGGGGTGGGCCGCCTTCCTGCCCGAAGCCCGGCCGATCCTTGCCGCTGTCGGTCTTTCGCAAGAACGACGCCCGCCGGACGGAAGTGCCACAAAGCCCGCCACGCCCCCGGAGGCCACGCCGGTCGTCGTCGAGCCTTTCGCGCGACAGAAGCAGACGGACGTTCTGTCCGCGATCGGAACGGCACGCGGGATCAGGTCCGTAGCGCTGGCGACCGAGATCACCGGGCGGGTTGTGGCGGTCCGGGCGGCACCGGGCGATCAGGTTGCCGAGGGCGCAATAGTGCTCGAACTGGACAGCGAGAATGCGCGCATCGCGCTGGAGCGCAGCCGCCTGCTGGCGGCCGATGCCCAGGAAAAATTTGACCGGCTTGCGCGCCTGGCCCTGTCCGGCGCCGTGACCGACCAGCAGATCAAGGATGCGGAACTCGCGCTGAAGTCAGCGCAGCTTGAGGAACAGGCAGCCCTGTCCGACCTGTCACGCCATGTCATCCTGTCCCCGATCCAGGGCCGGATCGGACTTATACCCGTCGAACCTGGCGACATGATCGGCGCGGGCACGGCCATCACCTCGGTCGAGGACCGCTCCTCCCTCGTCGTGGAATTTCGCCTGCCCGAACGCGTGGCGGCGATCGTGAGGCCCGGTGATCCGATCTTCGCCCGCTCGCTGAATGGCGCGGGAGCGCCGGTCGAGGGCCGGATTTCCGCACTCGACAACCGGGTCGCCCCGGAAAGCCGGTCCCTCGGGGCCGAGGCAATCATCCCCAATCCGGCCGACGAGCTGAGGCCCGGCATGGCGCTTTCGGTAACGATGACCCTGACCGGGGCCGAACGGCTGGCGGTCGATCCGCTTGCGATCCAGTGGGGCACGGAAGGCGCCTTCGTCTGGGTCGCCCGTGCTGACAGGGCAGAACGGCTGCCCGTGCGCATCCTGCAACGGCTGCCCGACCGGGTGCTGATCGACGCAGAGCCGCAGGAGGGCGATCTGGTGATCACCGAAGGGGTGACGACGCTGCGGCCGGGCATGGCCGTCGCTGTCGTGCCGGATGCGGGTTGAGCGGATGGCAGAGCCCATCCTTCCACCCGGCCACCCCGACGAAGGTCTGCTTGCGCAGCTGATCAGCCGACCGGTTCTGGCGCTGGTCCTGAACCTGCTGATCATACTCGCCGGCTGCGCGGCGCTGTTGGCCGTCGAGGTTCGCGAACTGCCGAAGGTGGACAATCCGGTCATCACCGTGACGACCGCCTATGACGGGGCGACGCCCGAAACCATCGACCGCGAAATCACCGAACCGGTCGAGGGCGCGGTCAGCCGGGTCAGCGGTGTGCGCACGATCAACTCCAGCTCTCGGTTCGGCATGAGCCGGGTCACGATCGAGTTTCAGGACGACACCAACATCGACCGCGCCGCGACGGACGTGCGCGACGCGCTGGTGCGGATCGGGCGATCACTTCCAGACGGAGCCGAGGAACCGCGCGCGGTCAAGGCGGACACGAACGGCGAAACCGTCATCCGCCTCTCCCTGACTTCGCCCAGCCGGCCCGCGCAGGAGCTGACCGATTTGGCCGAAACGCTGCTGGACGACCGGCTGCTGGCGATCGACGGCGTTGCCGACGTGCAGCTTTCGGGCAACCGCGCGGCCATCGTCGGGGTGGATGTCGACCTCATGCGACTGGCAAGCCGGGGTCTGACGCTGGCCGATCTGGGCCGTGCGCTGACCGACGTGGGGCTGGACCTTCCGGCCGGCTCGCTCGGGTCGGAGCGGCAGACGTTGCTGATCCGGACACGCACCGCGCTGGCCACGCCCGCCGAACTGGAAGGACTGGAAGTGGCGCCCGACGTGCGGCTGGGCGACGTGGCGCAGGTCTTCTTCGGCCCCGAACCCGGAACATCCTACCTGCGCACGAACGGCGAGAACGGCATCGGGCTTGCGATCATCCGGCAGGCCGAAAGCAACAACCTGACCATCTCGCGCGCTGTCGCCGATCTGGTGGCAGAAGTGCAGCCCCTGCTGCCCGGCGAGGTGCGGCTCTTCGTCTCCTACGATGCGGCGACCTTCGTGCGCGGCGCGCTTCAGGAAATCGTGCGTGCCCTGGGTCTGTCGGTCCTGATCGTCGCGCTGATCATCCAGATCTTCCTGCGCGACATCCGGGCAACGCTCATTCCGCTGGTGGCCATCCCGGTGTCACTGATCGGGACGGTGGCCGCGCTCTGGGTCTTCGGCTTTTCGATCAACATCCTGACCCTTCTCGCCCTGGTCCTGGCCACCGGCCTTGTCGTCGACGATGCGATCGTCGTGCTGGAAAACATCGTCCGCCGCCGGAGCGAGGGCCTTGGCGCACGCGCCGCCGCCGTTCTGGGCACGCGGCAGGTGTTCTTCGCGGTCCTTGCCACCACGACCACGCTCGCTGCGGTCTTCGTGCCGCTGGCCTTCCTGCCCGGCCAGACGGGCCGACTGTTCCGGGAATTCGGCTTTACGCTGGCAATATCGGTCGCCCTTTCGGCCTTCGTGGCGCTGTCGTTGTGCCCGGTCATGGCCGCCCGCCTTCTGTCGGGCGCCAAACCCGTGCAGGACAGGGCGGCCGGCTCGGGCGGGGCCGGGGTCTGGCTTGCCCGGCTCTATGCCCGCACCCTGCGCGGCTGCCTGAACGCGCCCCTGCCCGTCCTTGTCTTCTCGGCGCTCTTTCTCGCGACCGCGTGGGTGGTGCAGGCGGGTCTCAAACGCGAACTCACCCCGCCAGAGGACCGCTCGGTCATCCTCATGTCCATTGCAGCGCCGCAGGGTGTCTCGCTCGACTATACCGCCAGCCGGATGCAGCAGATCGAGGACCGCCTCGCAGCCCTGCGCGCCTCGGGCGAAGTCACCAGCATCTTTGCCGTGGCGGGCCAGGGGTCCGAGAGCCGGGGCTTCATGGTCCTGTCACTTGCCGACTGGGCAGCGCGCACCCGCAGCCAGCAGGAGATCGCCGCCGAGGTCGGTCGCCTGATTGCCCCCGTCATCGGCCTGCGCGCGACGACGATCCAGCCCAACTCGCTTGGCATACGTGGCGCGGGTCAGGGGCTGAGTTTCGCCGTGGTCGGCGCCGACTTTGCCCTGCTGGCCGACACGGCGCGGGCGCTGCGCGACAGGATGCAGGACGACGGCGCCTTCGGGCAGGTCCGCGTCGCCTATGACCTGACCCAGCCGCAGCTTCTGCTTGAGGTCGACCGCGCGCGCGCCGCCGACATCGGTGTCGACCTTTCCGCGCTCGGCCCGACCTTGCAGGCGGTCCTTGACGGCCGGACAGTGGGCCAGGTCTTCCAGAACGGCAAGAGCTATGACGTGCGGCTCTTGTCGCGCACCGATCCGATCAATGATCCGGGCGACATGGAACGGATTTTCGCCAGGGCCGGCGACGGGCAGATGGTGCCGCTTTCCGCCATCGCCACCCTCACCGAACAGGCGGTGGCGGCGGAACTCGGACGCGAAGGGCTGATGCGTTCGGTCCCGATCAGTGCGAACCTCGGTCCCGATCTTGCGGTCGGGACGGCCTTTGACCGCGCGCAGCGGCTTGCGGCCGATCTTCTGCCGGCGGGCTACTATCTGGTCCCGCTGGCCGAGGCGCGAACCCTGCGCGACAGTTCGGCTGGCACGCTGGTGACCTTCGGCTTTGCCCTTGCGCTGGTCTATCTGGTGCTGGCCGCCCAGTTCGAAAGCCTGATTGCCGCGCTGATCGTGATGGCGACCGTGCCGCTTGGACTGGCCTCTGCCGCCTTCGCCCTGCGCCTGACCGGCGGCAGCCTCAACCTCTACAGCCAGATCGGCCTTGTGCTTCTGGTCGGGGTGATGGCCAAGAACGCGATCCTGATCGTGGAGTTTGCGGGCCAGCTCCGCGACCGGGGCGCCCCGGTGCGTGAAGCAATCGAGGAGGCGTCGGTGACACGCCTCCGCCCCGTCGCCATGACCATGATCGCGACTGTTCTGGGGGCGCTTCCCCTTGTCCTGGCCTCAGGTGCCGGGGCCGAAGCGCGTGCCGTCCTTGGCTGGGTGATCCTGGGTGGCCTCGGCCTAGCGACGCTTGCCACGCTCTACGTGACGCCGGTGGCCTACCTGCTGCTCGCCGGGCTGTCGCGCCCGCGCGGGGAAGCCGCTGCCCTGCTCCGCCAGGAACTCGCCGCAGACGCGGCCCGTTCCGCGGGGGAAGCCAATCGCCCGACCGAGCGCGCAAACCCGCGCAAGGCCGGTCAGAAGGCGTGATCTGTCGTTGCAGGCCGGACCGGATCCGGGGCCAGGCCGCAAAATCAAAAGGCCCACAAAATCAAAAGGCCCAGACGTCACCGCCTGAGCCTTTGATTGTATGGTGAGCCCGACAGGATTCGAACCTGTGACCCACTGATTAAAAGTCAGTTGCTCTACCAACTGAGCTACGGGCCCAACAGGGCGTTTCTTTATGAAGGCCGCCGGGGGTGGTCAAGTGCAAAAGCGGCGGCACTGGCAAAAACCCTGCATCGGGCGTATATCCCAGCGCATGAAAGACACTGGCACCGAGAATGGCCTGGCATTCGTGAAGATGCATGGGGCCGGGAATGACTTCGTGATCATCGATTCACGGGGGCGCAGCGCCGTGACCACCCCGGCTCTGGCGCGGGCGCTTGGCGACCGCAATCGCGGTGTGGGGTTTGACCAGCTGGCCGAGATCAGGGATGCTGAAGGCGCGGATTTCGCGCTGGATTTCTGGAACGCCGACGGCAGCCGCGCCGGGGCCTGCGGCAATGCCAGCCGCTGCGTGGCCAGCCTGATCATGGGTCAGACCGGCAGGGACCGGATTCTTTTCCGCACCGACCGCGGCGACCTGTCGGCCGAGCGCCGGGCCGATGGGCTGATCAGCGTGAACATGGGCACCCCGCAACTTCACTGGGCCGAGGTGCCGCTGGCCGAAGAGGCCGATCTCATGCGCCTGCCCCTCCCGGGGGAACCTGCGGCGGTCGGCATGGGCAATCCGCACTGCGTCTTCTTCGTGCAGGATGCCGACGCGGTCGACTTGCCACGCGAAGGTGCGGCGATGGAACATCATCCCCTGTTCCCCGAAGCAACGAATGTCGAATTCGCGAGCCTTGCCGGGCCGGACCGCCTGCGGATGCGGGTCTGGGAGCGGGGGGCGGGCATCACGCTCGCCTGCGGGTCCGGGGCCTGCGCCACCGCCGTGGCCGCCCACCGGCGCGGGCTGACCGGGCGGAAGGTCACCCTCGACCTCGACGGCGGCACGCTGGAGATCGACTGGCGCGAGGACGGCGTCTGGATGACCGGGCCGACCGCGCTGGTCTTCGAAGGCCAGCTGTCGCAAAGCTTCCTGAAACAGCACGCATGAACGCCCCGCCCGTCTTCGCCACGCTCGGCTGTCGGCTGAATGCCTACGAGACCGAAGCGATGAAGGAACTCGCTGCGGCGGCGGGCGTGGAGGGCGCGGTGATCGTGAACACCTGCGCCGTCACCGCCGAAGCGGTGCGCAAGGCCAAGCAGGAGATCCGCCGCCTTGCCCGCGCGAACCCCGGCGCGCCGGTCATCGTGACCGGCTGCGCGGCGCAGACCGAGCCCGAGACCTTTGCCGCCATGCCCGAGGTCACGCGGGTGATCGGCAACCATGAAAAGATGCAGGCCGAGACCTGGGCGGGGCTGAAGGCCCCCGACCTGATCGGCGCCACCGAACGTATCCAGGTCGACGACATCATGTCGGTCAAGGAAACCGCCGGGCATCTGATCGACGGGTTCGGGCGGCACCGCGCCTATGTGCAGGTCCAGAACGGCTGCAACCATCGCTGTACCTTCTGCATCATCCCCTATGGGCGCGGAAACTCCCGGTCGGTTCCGGCGGGCGTGGTGATCGAGCAGATCAAAAGGCTGGTGGGCAAGGGCTTCCTGGAGGTCGTTCTGACCGGCGTCGACCTGACCTCGTGGGGGGGCGACCTGCCCGGCCAGCCACGGCTCGGTGATCTGGTGATGCGTATCCTCAGGCTGGTGCCCGACTTGCCGCGCCTGCGCATCTCCTCGATCGATTCCATCGAGGCCGACGAAAACCTGATGCTGGCCATCGCCACCGAACCCCGGCTGATGCCCCATCTGCACCTGAGCCTTCAGGCCGGCGACGACATGATCCTGAAACGGATGAAGCGCCGCCACCTGCGGGATGACGCGATCCGCTTCTGCGAGGCGGCGCGGCGGCTGCGCCCCGACATCATCTTCGGCGCGGACATCATCGCCGGTTTCCCGACCGAGACGGAGACGATGTTTGAAAACTCGCTCCGGCTGGTCACGGACTGCGACCTGACCTTTCTGCATGTCTTTCCCTACAGCCCAAGGAAGGCCACGCCCGCCGCCCGGATGCCGCAGGTGAAGGGCCCTGCGATCCGCGAGCGCGCGGCGCGGCTGCGCGCGGCTGGCGAGGCACAGCTGGTTCGGCATCTGGAACAGCAGATCGGCCAGACCCACCGCATCCTGACGGAAGGCCCGCGCATGGGCCGCACCGAGCAGTTCACCGAAGTGATTTTCGCGTCAGACCAGCCGGAAGGCCGGATCATAGAAGCGCGGATCACCCGAACCCATGCCGGCAGTCTGGCGGTGTGACCGCAAACCTGCCAGATTGTGACCGGGACAATCCCGCCAATGGCATCGCCCCAGCAATTGCAGCAGACTGACGGCAGGAGGAAGCCATGCACCCCAACCCCGCCTTCCATGCCGAAACTGCCGATCGAATCCTCGCCTTCGCCCGCGACCGCGGCTTTGGTGTGCTGACGGTGAATGGAGATGCGGGGCCACTGGCAGCGCATGTGCCGTTCCTGCCGGCCGCCGACGGGATCGAGGCCGCCCCGATCGGGCAGGAGACGGCGCATCTTGCGCGGCTGATGCGCGGCGTGGAAAGCTGACCGCCAGCAGACGAGGAGAAGCCATGCGCCTTTATCATTCCCCCACCACGCCCTTCGGCCGCAAGGTGATGGTGGCGCTTCTGGAAACCGGGCAGGCGGGCGATGTGACCGTGATCGACGCGATGGGCACGCCGCTGGCCCCCGGGACGCTGCCCGTCGGTCACAACCCGTTGGGCAAGATCCCGGCGCTGGTGACGGACGAGGGACAAGCGATCTACGACAGCCGGGTCATCTGCCGCTATGTCGACCATCTGTCCGGGGGCAGGCTTTACCCCGCCCCGCCGCGCCTGTGGCAGACCCTGACGCTGGAGGCGACGGCGGACGGAATCCTCGATGCGGCCATTCTGGTGGTCTACGAATCCCGTATCCGGCCCGAGGAAAAACGCTTCCCCGACTGGACGGAAGCGCAATGGGCAAAGGTCGCGCGCGCCCTTGATTCCATTGAGGACCGATGGATGGCTTATCTGGCCGGGCCGCTGGACTTGGGGCAGATCGCGCTGGCTTGCGCGCTCGGTTATCTCGATTTCCGCCATGGCGCGCGCAACTGGCGGGCCGGGCGGCCGGAACTGGCAGCGTGGGAGGCGGAATTCGCGCGGCGCGACAGTATGATGGCCACCATCCCCAAAGGATGAGCCCGGCGCGACACAGTGCCTTGCTTGCGCCCGATTGTCCGCTGGACGGACCGGAATTTGGCGGCTAATAACCGCCCGGAAGGCTGCGGGAAACCGGGGCCGCATGTCGTATGGCCGGATGACGGTCAAGGAAGGGAGAAGAACCCGTGTCTCACGCAGAAGACCACGCAGGCACCCGGAGGGATTTCCTCTACTACGCCACCGCCGGAACCGGGGCGGTTGCCGCCGGGGCATCGGTCTGGACGCTCGTTGACCAGATGAATCCGTCAGCCGATGTCCGGGCGCTCAGCTCGATTTTCGTCGATATCAGCGGCGTCCAGGTGGGCACGCAGCTGACGGTGAAATGGCGGGGCAAGCCGGTCTTCATCCGCCGCCGCTCGCCCGAGGAAATCGAAGCGGCGCGGGCGGTGGCGCTGACCGATCTGGTCGATGCGAAATCCGAAAACGCGAACCTTCCCGCCGAGGCCGACGCGGCCGACCAGAACCGCACCCTGGACGAGGCCGGCGAATGGCTGGTGATGATCGGCGTCTGCACCCATCTCGGCTGTGTTCCCCTTGGCGACGGGGCCGGCGATTTCGGCGGCTGGTTCTGCCCTTGCCACGGGTCGCACTACGACACGGCCGGGCGCATCCGCAAGGGTCCCGCCCCCCGGAACCTCGATATTCCGGTGGCGAAATTCGAAACCGAAACCACATTGAAGCTGGGCTGAGGGGGCAGGCGAATGGCTGGTATTCCGCACGACCATTACGAACCGAAATCGGGCTTCGAGAAGTGGCTTCACTCGCGCCTTCCGATCGTCAGCCTTGTCTATGACACGCTGATGATCCCGACGCCGAAGAACCTGAACTGGTGGTGGATCTGGGGCATCGTCCTGGCCTTCTGCCTTGTCCTGCAGATCGCGACGGGCGTCGCTCTCGCGATGCACTACACGCCGCAGGTCAACATGGCGTTCGCCTCGGTCGAGCACATCATGCGCAACGTGAACGGCGGCTGGCTCCTGCGCTACCTGCATGCGAACGGCGCCTCGCTGTTCTTCTTCGCCGTCTATGTCCACATCTTCCGCGGCCTCTTCTACGGCAGCTACAAGGCCCCGCGCGAGGTGACCTGGATCATCGGCATGCTGATCTACCTTACGATGATGGCCACCGCCTTCATGGGTTACGTTCTGCCCTGGGGCCAGATGTCCTTCTGGGGCGCCACGGTCATCACCGGACTTTTCGGCGCCATCCCCGGCGTCGGGCCGACCATCCAGGAATGGCTTCTGGGCGGGCCGGCCGTCGACAATGCGACGCTGAACCGGTTCTTCTCGCTCCACTACCTGCTGCCGTTCGTGATCGCGGCGCTTGTCGCGGTCCATGTCTGGGCCTTCCACACCACCGGAAACAACAACCCGACCGGCGTGGAAGTGCGGCGCGGGTCGAAGGCGGAAGCGGCAAAGGACACCCTGCCCTTCTGGCCCTATTTCGTGATCAAGGACCTGTTCGCGCTCGCCCTGGTGCTGATGGCCTACTTCGCTGTCGTGGGCTTCATGCCGAACTACCTCGGCGATCCGGTCAACTATGTCGAGGCGAACCCGCTGGTAACGCCCCCTCATATCGTGCCGGAATGGTATTTCCTGCCCTTCTACGCGATCTTGCGCGCCTTCACGTCGGACGTCTGGGTAGTGCAGGCTGTGCAGTTCCTCACCTTCGGCATCGTTGATGCCAAGTTCTTCGGGGTTCTGGCGATGTTCGGCGCGATTGCCGTGATGGCACTGGTACCGTGGCTTGACACGTCGTCGGTGCGGTCGGGACAGTATCGCCCCATGTTCAAATGGTGGTATCGCCTTCTCATCATCGACTTCGTCGTGCTGATGTGGGTCGGCGCGCAGGTGCCCGACGAACTCAACTCGTGGATTTCGCTGATCGCGTCTGCTTACTGGTTCGGCTATTTCCTGGTGATCCTGCCGCTGCTGGGCGTGATCGAAAAACCGCTGCCGCAACCGGCGACGATCGAAGATGACTTCAACGCGCACTACGGCGCAACCAGCCACCCTGCCGAGTGACGGAGAGGATGCCAGAAATGCTGAAAGAAATCGCCGCCACGGCCGTTCTCGCCCTGTCGTTGCTGTCAGATCCCGCCGCCGCGCAGGCAATGAAGGAGGCCGAGATCGAGGACTTCGCCTTTCCCTACGAAGGGCCGTTTGGCAAATTCGAAGAGAACCAGCTGCAACGCGGGCTTCAGATCTATACCCAAGTCTGCGCGGTCTGCCACGGCATGAAGTTCGTGCCGATCCGGTCCTTGTCGGATGAGGGCGGCCCGCGCCTGCCGGAAGATCAGGTGCGTGCCTATGCGGCGCAATTCACCGTGGTGGACAAGGAAAGCGGCGAAGAGCGTCCGGCGACGCCTGCCGACAATTTTCCGGCCAACACCGGTGTCGGCGCGCCCGACCTGAGCCTGATGGCCAAGGCGCGCGCCGGGTTCCGCGGCCCCTATGGCCTCGGGATCAACCAGTTCATACGCGGGATGGGCGGGCCGGAATATATCCGGGCGCTGCTGACCGGCTACACCGAGGAAACCAAGGAAGAGGCCGGGTCGACCTTCTATCAGAACCATGCCTTCTCGACCGGCTGGATCTCCATGCCCCCGCCGCTGACCGACGATCTGGTGACCTATGCCGACGGCACCGAAGCGACCGTCGAGCAGATGGCCGAAGACGTCTCGACCTTCCTGATGTGGGCGGCAGAGCCGAAGATGATGGAGCGCAAGCGCGCCGGGTTCCTGGCCGTCCTGTTCCTGGGTCTGATCGCCACGCTGCTCTATCTGACGAACAAGCGGCTCTGGGCGCCGCACAAGGGCAAGAAATCCGCCTGAGCGCGCGATCGTGCGCGGGGGGCACCCCCAAAGGCCCCGGAGTGACTGAGCCAAGCTGAATGAGGCGCCCGGATGTCCGGGCGCCTTTTTCATGGGCCGAGATAGGCGCGAAGCACGGGCGGCGGATCGGCGAACAGATCGGCGGTTGGGCGGGGAGGATGGGCAAGTCCTTCGGCGACGAGGATCGTATGGCTGGCGATCCGGCGGGCGTCCGAGGGATCGTGCGAAATCATGAGGACGGTGAGATTTCCTTCCACCGCGACCTCCTGCACCAGATCGAGCATTTCGGCCCTCAGTGCCGGACCCAGAGCGGCGAACGGTTCGTCCAGCAGCAGCAGGGGACGGGCCTGCAGCAGCGTGCGGGCAAGCGCCACTCGGCTTTGCTGGCCCCCCGAGAGCGCGCCGGGCTTGCGTTCGCCGAGTCCAGACAGGCTGACGCGGGCCAGCGCGGCCGCGACCGCGCTGCGATCGGCGTCCGTCAGCCGGAGGTCGGGGCGCAGGCCGAGCCCGAGATTCTGGTTCACGGTGAGGTGGGGAAAGAGGTTCTGGTCCTGAAAGAGGATCGAGAGCGGTCGTTTGCCCGGTGACAGATCGGCGAGGTCCTCTGCACCCCAAAGGATGCGGCCCGAGGTCGGCGGAACAAAACCCGCGATCGCACCGAGAAGCGTGGATTTGCCGGCGCCCGAGGGGCCGATCACCGCCGTATGACTGCCGGTCGGCACGACGAGATCGGCGTGAAGCGCAAAATCGGTCTGGCGGATGGACAGGTGGTCAAGCGTCAGCATCGTGGTGCCCCGTTCGGTCAATCGCCGAGAACAAAAGGAAGGCAAGGCCCATGAGGAGAACCGAGACCCCTGCAGCCGCATCGGTCCGGTAACTGCCCGCCAGGGCGTAAAGCTGCATGGGCAGGGTCGGCCGCGCGGGATCGGCGAACAGCGCGACTGCCCCAAGATCACCGGCCGCCAGCGCCGCCGCAAGTCCGCCCGCGAGGGCCAGCGGGCGGCGGAGCCGTGGCAAGATCAGCAGGCGGAGCGCGGACGGGCCGGTCAGGTCGAGGCTTTGGGCGAGGCGCCCGTAGTCGGCGCGGATGGTGCGCAGGTCGGGCAGGAGGATGCGCAGGCAGAAGGGCATCGCCATCACCGCGTTGACCAGCGCCGCGATGGGCAGGGCGATGGCCACCGGATCGGTGAGGGGCCGCAGGATCAGGAACAGTCCGGTGCCGAGAACCAGGGGTGAAGCGGTCAGCGCCAACATCGCCGCACCGTCCGCCAGCCGCGCCAACCGGTCGGACAGGCCGCTGATCATCAGACCGATGGCCAGCGAGAGGGTCAGGGCGATCCCGGTCGCGGCCAGCGCGATAAGGAGCGAGCGCAGGGCGGCAAGCCAGATGGCCGGACCGAGCGCCAGGACATGCGGCAAGCCCGAGATCAGCACGCTGAGAAGCGGCAATGCCAGGAACAGCGCACACAAAGTCAGCGCGACTGCATCAAGGACGAGCGCGCCCCTCCCGGTCCGCACCCAGGGCGCCAGGGATCGTCCGGCACCCGCACCGAAGGTCGTCGGGCTCACCAGAGCCAGGCTGCCGAGGGCGACGGCAAGCGACAGGAGCATCTGCAGACCCGCGAGGCTTGCCGCATGGGCAAGGTCGAACTCCATGCGGAAGGATTGGTAGATGGCGAGTTCAAGCGTCGTGGCGGCGGGCCCGCCGCCCAACATCAGGACGACGGTGAAGCTGGAGAGACAGACCAGGAAGACCGCCAGAAGCGCGCCGGGAAGAGTCGCACGCAGCAGCGGATATTCGATCAGTCGCCGCACATCGGCCGGACCGAAATCGAGCGCGGCGGCAAGGCGGAAGCGCTCGGCGGGGATCGAGAGCCAGCCGTTCAGGATCATGCGGACCGCCAGCGGCAGGTTCAGGAAGAGATGGGCGAGCAGGATACCGGTCAGCCCATAGATGCTGACCGTGGGCAGACCCAGTGCGGCAAGCGCACCATTGAGAAGACCCGAACGCCCGAAGATGGACAAGAGCCCCATCACCGCGACGAGGACCGGCAGGATGAAGGGGGCGCCCAGCGCGGCGATCAGGAGGGCGCGGCCCGGAAAGCTGCGCCGGGCGAGCGCGCGCGCCACCGGCACGGCGAGGCTGACGCTGAGAAGCGCCGACAGGCCGGCCTGCAGCAGCGTGAAGCGCAGCGCGAGCCAGTCGGCAGGAGTGAGCTGTCCCAGCCCGCCGGAGCGGGCCAGGACCGCGATCAGGCAGCCGAGGCCGAGCGCCAGCACGAAGGCGAGCGCCAGAAGCCCGGGCAGCGCGCCCGCGCCTATTGTGCGAGCGCGGCGCGCCATTCCTCGGTCGCCTTGTCGCGCAGGGCTGCGGCTTCGGCTGCGGACAGCATCAGCGCCTTCTGCGGCTGAATCAGAGTCTCGAACCCTTTGGGCAGACCCTCCGGGGGTGTGACGGCGGGATACATCCAGTTGGTTTCCGGGATGATCGTCTGGAAGGCTGGCGAGGTCATGAAGGCGAGGAGCTGGTCCGCCAGTTCGCCATTCGGGCTGGTGGCGATCTTGCCCGCGACCTCGACCTGAAGATAATGGCCTTCGGCGAAGGGCGCGGCGGCCTTCGTGTCATCCTGTTCGGCAATCAGATGATAGGCGGGCGAGGTGGTGTAGGACAGGACCATATCCGACTCGCCCTTCAGGAACAGGCCATAGGCTTCGGACCAGCCGGGGGTGACGGTGACGATATTGTCCTTCAGGCCGGTCCAGATCTCGGCGGCCTTGTCGCCATAGGCGGCCTTCACCCACATCAGGAGGCCGAGGCCGGGCGAGGAGGAGCGCGGATCCTCGATCACGATCTTCAGGTCCGACGCACCGAGGGCGGCGAAATCGGCCGGTGGGGCCGTGACTTTGGTCTTGTCATAGACGAAGGCGAAATAGCCCCAGTCGAAGGGCACGAAGATCGGATCGTCCCAGGTGACAGGCAGGCTCAGGGCGAGGTCGGCGGCGGGCCGGGGGGCGAAGAGGCCGCTCGCCTCGGCCTCGGCCATCAGGTTGTTGTCAAGGCCGAGCACCACGTCGGCCTTGGTATCCTTGCCTTCCAGCAGAACCCGCGACAGGAGCGCTGCCGCGTCGCCGGGGGCCACATATTGCAGATCGCAGGCGCAGGTCGCCTCGAACGCCTTTTCGACCGCCGGGCCGGGGCCCCATTCGGATACGAAACTGTCGTAGGTATAGACGGTGAGCACGGGCTTATCCTCGGCCAGCAAGGCGCTGGCCGCAAGGATACCCGCGATCATCGGAACCGAGATTCTGGTCAGTCTTTTCATCTCTCATCCTCCAATGGTCAGGCGGGCGGAGATGGGGGTGGAGCGTCGTGTCCTACCTTCCCTCCGCCGGTCTTAACCGGTTCAGGTTCAACGGGTCCGCTTTCGCATCTCAGCCCTGTGGCAGGGCACCCCGAGGTGACGCGCACCATAACGCAGGGAAACGCGGGCGCAAGGCGGAAATGCCGCTTGCGCAAGAGTGCCCTTGGATCCAGTATTTGATCAAATCATGGAGGCCCTGCTGACCGTGACCCTCAGAGCGCTGACCCGGGAGGATGCCGGTCTCGCTGCCCGGTTCGTGGCTGCACTGATCGGCGAACTTGCCCCCGGCTGTCAGCCGGACCTGACGGCCATGACCGGGACGGCGCGGGTTTTGCTTGCCACGCCTGCCGTCGCCGGGCTGGTCGCAAGCCGGAGCGGGCGGGAGGTGGGGTTGATCCTGTTGAACGAATGCGCGGCAATCCATGCCGGCGGGCGGTTCGGCGAGATCACCGAGCTTTATGTTCTTCCCGACCACCGCTCCCGCGGGATCGCACGGCGGCTGGTGGCGGAGGCGACCGTTCTGGCCCGGGCGCGCGGCTGGACCCGGCTTGAGGTCGGCGCGCCGGAGCAGCCCGTTTGGGCGCGAACCAGGGCCTTTTATGAACGCGAGGGCTTTGCCGAGGTCGGGCCGCGGCTGAAACGGACGCTCTGAGGGGGCCCTGCCCCCTCGCCCCGGGGATATTTGGACCAGAATGAAGGGGCGGGGAAACCTCCATGCTTGAGCCGGAGGGCGGCGTCCTTTATGCCGCGAGGCAGGACAGGAGTGCCTCGCATGAGCTATAACACCTTCGGTCATCTCTTCCGTGTCACTACTTGGGGTGAAAGCCATGGGCCGGCGTTGGGCGCGACCGTTGATGGCTGCCCGCCGGGCGTGCAACTGGCGGAAGGGATGATCCAGCACTGGCTGGACCGCAGGCGGCCAGGGCAGAACAAATACACCACGCAGCGACGCGAGCCAGACGAGGTGAAGATCCTGTCGGGCGTCTATGACGGGCGGACGACCGGCACGCCCATCCAGCTGATGATCGAGAACACCGACCAGCGGTCGAAGGATTACGGCGAGATCGCCCGGACCTTCAGGCCGGGGCATGCGGACATCACCTATCATCAGAAATACGGGCTGCGCGATCCGCGCGGCGGCGGGCGCTCGAGCGCGCGGGAAACGGCGGCGCGGGTGGCGGCGGGGGGCGTCGCGCGGGAGGTTCTGAAGGCGCTGGCGCCGGGGATCGAGCTTCAGGGCTATATGCTGCAGATGGGGCGGCTTGCAGCCGACCGCGACCGGTTCGACCTGGAGGAAATCGAGCGCAATCCCTTCTGGTGCCCCGATGCGGCGATGGCGGAGATGTGGGCGGCAGAGTTGGACCGGCTGAGGAAGGACGGCAACTCGGTGGGCGCGGTGGTCGAGGTGGTGGCCAGGGGCGTGCCCGCCGGGCTCGGTGCGCCGATCTATGGCAAGCTGGACGCAGGCCTTGCGGCGGCGATGATGTCGATCAACGCGGTCAAAGGGGTGGAGATCGGCGCGGGCATGGCGGCGGCGGGACTGACCGGGGTTGAGAATGCCGACGAGATCCGGATGGGCGCCGGGGGGCCGGAGTTCCTGTCGAACCATGCCGGGGGCATCCTTGGCGGCATTTCGACCGGGCAGGACGTGGTCTGCCGGTTCGCGGTCAAGCCCACATCGTCGATCCTGACGCCACGCCGGTCGGTCACGCTGGCGGGCGAAGAGAACGAGGTGGTGACGAAGGGCCGCCACGACCCCTGCGTCGGCATCCGCGCCGTGCCGGTGGGCGAAGCGATGATGGCCTGCGTGATCCTGGATCATCTCCTGCTGGACCGGGGCCAGACCGGCGGGGTCCGGGGGCTGATCGGCTAGACCGAACCGCCGAGGGTGCGGCGACGGTTTAACTCGCGTTTCAGCCCCTTCTCGCCCTGCGCCATGGCCCAGCGGTGGTTCCAGGCAAACGGAGGGAACCGGAGGGGCGCGGGGGCGGAAGAGCGGGCGGGTCGGCGCTGACCTGCCAGTCATAGCCGATGAGCGCCCGGGGGCCGTCCTGCATCAGCTGCCAGACCCCTGCCCGGTCAGATCGCCGGTTGCCCTGATCACCCGGCGGTGGGGGCGCTGGTCTTCGCTGAGCGTGGCCTCCCAGTGCAGGTGATAGGGCAGCCAGCCTTTGGAATGGATCGCAATCCGGCTGCCGAGGCCCGCCGCATCGCCCCGGTCAAGCGTGCGGTTGCCGAGATAGACCCGCCCCCACCAGTCGGGGAAACGTTCGGGTTCCGACAGGATCGCGGCGACCTCGGAAATTCCGGCCTCGACCCGCCAGCGGGTGGTGATCTGGAAAACGTGCGCGGCCATGCCTGCCCCCTTTGGCGCAGTATACGGCAAAAGGGCGCCGGAGTTGCGGTGCGACGGAAATCTGTCCGGTGGGCGTGAAAGGAAATGGGGGGGGCAGGGAGGATCATATGTTTCGTTGGATCTGTGTCGTTCTGCTGATCTGCGGCGTGACGGCGGCGCGGGCCGATGTCCGCCGGGTGAGTTTCGACTTCGGGGGCCAGGCGCGCAGCTATCTCCTCTATACCCCCGACCGGCCCGCTGTCGGGCCAAGGCCGCTGGTTCTGGTGCTGCATGGCGGGGGCGGATCGGCGCGGGAGGTGCGGGTCAGCACCCGGCGCGGGTTCGAGCGGCTGGCGGAGCGCGACGGGTTCTCCGTGGTCTATCCCGACGCGATCGGGCGGATCTGGGATACCGGCCGTGGCGAGATCTCGGTGCGCCTTGCCCCCCGGCGGGATGATCTGGGGTTTCTGAAGGCGGTGATCGAAAGCGTTTCAGCCGCGGTTCCGGTCGACCGGCAAAGGGTTTTCGCGACGGGGATTTCGCGGGGCGGGCAGGCGAGTTACATGCTGGCCTGCGAGACAAGCGGTCTGATCAGGGCCATCGCGCCCGTGGCCATGACCCTGCCCGAGGCGCAGGTGGCGGCCTGCCCGAACCGGGGGCCGGTCGGGTTTCTGCTGATCATGGGCACCGACGATCCGATCGTGCCTTATGCGGGCGGGCGGATCGAGATTTTCGGGCGGGCGCGTGACCGGGTTCTTTCGGCGGACGCGACCTTCCGCGCCTTCTTGCGCCGGAACGGCTGTTCGGGGACCGAGGCGCTGGCCCGGACGGGTCAGGTGATCCGGGAGGGTGGGACCGGCTGCGCGGCCCCGGTCCAGATCGACCGGGTGGGCGGCGGCGGGCATGGCTGGCCGTCGGGGCGCAAGCTCTTTGGCACGGGACGCGGCGGGCCGGTCAGCGGCGATATTGCGGCGACCGAGGAAATCTGGAAGTTTTTCAGCCGGTTCTGAGCAAAACAAAGGGGGCGCCAGACCGGCGCCCCCGAGTGGACCTGGCCCGATGCCGGATCAGCCGTTGACACTGTCTTTCAGCGCCTTGGCAATGGCGATCTTGACAACCTTGTCAGCCGGCTTGGTCATGGTTTCACCGGTCGCGGGGTTGCGCACCTGACGCTCGGGGCGGCTGCGGCAGACGACCTTGCCGATCCCCGGCAGGGCGACGGCGCCACCGTTGGCGACTTCACGCGCGACGACTGCCGCGATGGCATCCAGCGCGCCGGATGCGGTTTTCTTGTCCGATCCCATTGCGTCGGCGATTGCGGCCACAAGCTGGGTTTTCGTCATCGGTTTGGACATGTCTGTCTCCTTGTCGGCCCCGCTTACGGGGGTCATTCTTACCGCCGTTCTTTGGCTGTGGCGGTCAGACACACGTTTTTTGGCCGCAAGGCAAGCGCTTTTCGCCGATTCAGGCGCTTTTCCCGTGCGTCAGAGGAAGGCTGTTTCCTCAAAGCTACGCAACTTTCGGCTGTGAATCCGCTCGAGCGGCATGGCGCGCAGCCGTTCCATCGCGCGCACCCCGATGAGGAGATGGCGGCTGACCTGGGTGCGGTAGAACTCGGTCGCCATGCCGGGGAGTTTCAGCTCTCCGTGCAGCGGCTTGTCGGAAACGCAGAGGAGCGTGCCGTAGGGGACGCGGAAGCGGAAACCGTTGGCGGCGATGGTGGCGCTTTCCATGTCGAGCGCGATGGCGCGCGACTGGCTGAGGCGCTGGACCGGGCCGGATTTGTCGCGAAGCTCCCAGTTGCGATTGTCGATGGTGGCCACGGTGCCGGTGCGCATGATGCGCTTCAACTCATAGCCCTCAAGCTCGGTGACTTCGGCGACCGCCTCCTGCAGGGCGATCTGGATTTCGGCCAGTGCAGGGATCGGCACCCAGACCGGCAGGTCGGCGTCGAGCACATGGTCTTCGCGGACATAGGCATGGGCGAGGACGAAATCGCCCAGCGACTGCGAATTCCTGAGGCCCGCGCAATGGCCGACCATCAGCCAGGCATGGGGGCGCAGCACCGCGATATGGTCGGTCGCGGTCTTCGCATTCGACGGGCCGACCCCGATGTTGACCAGCGTGATCCCCTGCCCGCCCCGGCGTTTCAGGTGGTAGGTCGGCATTTGCGGGAATTTGGTCAGCGCGTGGATATGGCCGTCGGCGGCGGTGATTTCGGCGTTTCCGGGAGCGACAAAACTTGTGTAACCCGAGGAGGGGTCAGCGAGCGCGGCGCGGGCAAACGCCTCGAACTCGTCGACATAATACTGGTAGTTAGTGAAGAGGACGTGGTTCTGGAAATGCACCGGATCGGTCGCGGTATAGTGCGACAGGCGGGCCAGCGAATAGTCCACCCGTTGCGCGGTGAAGGGCGCGAGGTGGCCCGATCCGTCGGCATTCGGTCTGGCGGTGCCGTTGACGATGTCATCGTTCGTGGTGGTCAGGTCCGGCACGTCGAACACATCGCGGAGCGGGAAGTCGAGGACGCCTTCCTGCGGCACGGTCAGGTTGGGGTTCGAGGCGACGGCGAAATGCACCGGCATGGGCGTGGTGCTGGGCCCGACGGTAACCGGCACGCCGTGATTGCGGATCAGAAGGTCAAGCTGCTGGACCAGATAGTGTCGGAACAGGTCGGGGCGGGTGATCGTGGCTACATAAGTGCCGGGCACTGCCAGATGGCCAAAGCTCATCCGGCTGTCGCCGGTGGCGTGGCTGGTCGTGGTGAGGCGCACTTCGGGATAGAAGGCGCGGACCCGGCGGGCCGGACGGTCGCCGTTCAGGGTGGCGGTGAACTGATCGGTCAGGAAATGCATGGCCTGTGCATAAAGCGCCTCCAGCCGGGAAACGGCGGCTTCGGCGTCGGTGAAATCTTGCGCCGGGGCGGCAAGGGGCATCAGAAAGGCCGCGTCAGACTTCATTCGAAAAGGTCCGTGAATTGGAAGGTGCGCACATCGACGAGACCAAGGTCCGAAATCCGGAGATCCGGAATGACGACCAGGGCGAGGAAGGAGTGCTGGATCGAGGCGTTGTTCAGATCGCAGCCACAGTCGCGCATGGCCGCGACAAGATACGAAGCCTTGGCGGCCATGTGACGGGCGGGCGCGTCGGACATAAGGCCGGCGATGGGCAGCGGGATCTCGGCGATTTCCCGGTCATCCTTCCAGAGTGAAAAGCCCCCGCCCATCGCCGCGATGCTGTTGGCCGCCCTGGCCATCAGGCCCCGGTCGGTGCCGACGACGATGATCTGATGCGCGTCATGGGCAACGGTCGAGGCCATGGCCATGCGGCCCTTGTAGCCAAAGCCGTTCACGAAGCCATTGACCATCCGACCCGAGCCGAGGTGGCGTTCGATAACCGCGCATTGCGCCACGTCCTGCGCCTCGTCAGGTTCCACGATACCGCCCCGCACGGCGAGGGTGCGGGTCAGGGCGCGGGTGGGCGCCTGATTTTCGACAATGCCGATCACGCGGGCGCTGACCGTCGTGGCGCCCTTCGGCGCGGGAATGATGAAATCGTCTGCCACTTTGTCGCGCCCCATCCTGACCGTGTCACGAGCCTTTGCGGGCCAGTGATAGTGCGGGCAGGTAACAGTCAGGCGACCCTCTTTGGCCACCGTTTGACCGCGGGCGATGACGAGCTCGCTTGGCAGGGTTTTCAGATCGGAGGTCAGGATCAGGTCGGCGCGGCGACCAGGCGTGATGGAACCCAATTCGCGCTCCAGCCCGAAATGGGTGGCGGTGTTGATCGTGGCCATCTGCAGCGCCACCAGCGGGTCGCAGCCCTTTTCCACCGCACGGCGACAGGCGCGGTCCATGTGGCCTTCCTCGACCAGGGTTCCGGGGTGGCAATCGTCGGTGCAGAGGATGAAGTTGCGCGGATCGAGGCCCTTTTCGGTGACGGCAGTAATCTGGCGATCCACGTCGAACCAGGCGGAGCCGTGGCGCATCATGGCGCGCATGCCCTGCCGGGCGCGGATGACCGGGTCCATCTCGGTCGTGCCTTCATGATCGTCCGCCGGGCCGCCCGCGACATAGGCGAGGAAGGCGGGCCCGAGGTCGGGCGAGGCATAGTGGCCGCCCACGGTCTTGCCCGCGCGCTGGGTCGCGGCAATCTCGGCCAGCATCTGCTGGCTTCCCGCGATCACGCCGGGAAAGTTCATCATCTCGCCCAGTCCGATGATGCCGGGCCAGGTCATCGCCTCGGCCACTTCGTCCGGGCCGATCTCGTAGGGCGTCGTCTCCAGCCCCGGCGCGGAGGGGGCGCAGGACGGCATCTGCATGAACATGTTGACGGGCTGCATCAGCGCCTCGTCGTGCATCATGCGCACGCCCTCGATGCCCAGCACATTGGCGATCTCGTGCGGGTCGGCGAACATGGTCGTCGTGCCGTGCGGGATGACGGCGGCGGCGAATTCGGCGGGGGTCAGCATGCCGCTTTCGACATGCATGTGCCCGTCACAGAGACCGGGGACCATGTAGCGGCCTTTCGCCTCGATCACTTCGGTATCGGGGCCGATGGCATAGGACAGGTCGGGGGCAATGGCGGCGAACCGGCCATCGGCAATGGCAACGTCGTGGCCGGGCAGCACCTCGCGGGTGTGGACGTTGACCCATTGGCCGCCCCGGATCACCAGATCGGCGGGTGCGCGGCCTGCAGCGACCGCGACAAGGCGCGGCGCGGCATCGGGCCAGGAGAGGAGGGGAGAGTTTTGGTTCTTCATGCCGAAATCTGGCAGATGCTCCCCCGAAGTGCAAGCGGGCGGGCGATGACCTGCCAGACGGCGGAATCGTCCGACAGGGCCTCGTAGGGAACGAAGGCCACATTCTCACGCCCTGCCTCGGCCAGATCGAGCGTGCCGTAGGCCGTCTTCACCGATATGACTTTTGCCGTCGAACCTGCGCCAGCAGACTTCATCCAGTGCCTCGGGGCTATGGGTGTCGACCTCGATCCCGTCACCGTGGGCGCGTTCGGCCCTGAGACCGGGTGGCCCCCTTGGACGACAGCCGTGCCCAGAGGTTCGGGGCCAGGACGAAGGGCATGTCGGCTGAGGTGAGCGAGCCGAACTGGCCGGTGCGATGAATCTCGCGCATCAGGAAGGGTGGTCCGGTCATGCTGGATGCCTGCCTTTGACGCAGGGAGCGTGTCAAGCTGCCGCTTGTGCCTGCCCGCGCCGCGGGGAATAGTGGCAGGATGAACCGCACGCTTCTTGTTTTCGGCCACGGCTATACCGCGCAGGCCCTCTCCGACCGGCTCCTGCCCCAAGGCTGGACGATCATCGGCACCACACGCAATGCGGACAAGGCGCGCGCGCTGGAAAAGGCCGGGATCGAGCCGCTGATCTGGCCCGGCACATCGCTTGGTCCGGCTCTGGGGCGGGCGACGCATATCCTCGCCTCCATCGGCGCGACTGCTGCGGGCGATCCGGTGCTGGTCCGGCACGGAGCGGAAATCGCGGAGGCCGCAGCGCATGTGGACTGGGCGGGCTATCTGTCGACCACCGGGGTCTATGGCGACCATCGGGGCGGCTGGGTGGATGAAACCACCCCCCTGACGCCCACAACCGAACGCGGGCGCTGGCGGGTGCTGGCCGAGGCGCAGTGGCGCGCGGTGCCGGGCCTGCCCGTCCATATCTTCCGCCTGGCGGGGATCTATGGCCCCGGACGTGGCCCCTTCGAAAAGGTGCGCGACGGCAGCGCGCGGCTGATCATCAAAAAGAACCAGTTCATGAGCCGCGCCCATGTCGAGGACATCGCCGCTGTCCTCCATGCGTCGATCCGCAACCCGGCGCCGGGCGAGGCCTATAATGTCTGCGATGATGAGCCGACCGCGCCCGAGGTGGTGCTCAGACATGCGGCACGGCTTCTGAACCTGCCCGACCCGCCCGAAGTTCCGTTCGAAACGGCGGAGATGAACCCGATGGCGCGCAGTTTCTATTCGGAATCGAAGAAGGTGCGGAACGACAAGATCAGGACGGCGCTTGGGGTTCGCCTTCGCTATCCGACCTATCGCGAGAATCTGGCGGCGATCCTTGCCTCAGGCCAGACGCAGCACCGCGACCCCTGAGGCAATGATCGCCACCGCGACGATGCGCGGCAGGCCGACCCGCTCGCCCAGGATCAGGGCGGAAATGCCGGTCGCGAACAGGATCGAGGTTTCGCGCAGAGCCGCCACAATGGCGACGGGCGCAAGCGTCATCGCCCAAAGCGCGACACCATAGGAAGTCATCGTGCCGATGCCGCCGATCAGCCCGTCGCGCCAGCCAAGCGCCGCCTGCCGCAGGATGCCGGGACCGCGTTGCCAGATCGCCCAGATCAGGACGGGCGGCGCGGTCAGGACCGAGACCCAGAGCGAATAGCCGATGGGCGCGCCGGAGGCCCGCGCCCCCCAGCCGTCGTTCAGCGTATAGGTGGCGATCACGACGGCATTCAGAAGCGCAAGCCCCAGCCCCGCCCCCGATCCGTGTCGCCCGAGAAAGGCCATCGACAGGATGCCGCCCGAAATGAGGGCAATGCCGATCCAGCCAGCCTGCGGCAGAACCTCGGCAAAGGCGAGGCCGGAGACCAACGCCACGATCATCGGCGCGGTGCCACGCATCACCGGATAGGCGAGACTCATGTCCGCGCGCTGATAGGTGGCGGCGACGAGCGAATAGTAGATCGTCTGCAGAACCATGGATGCGCCGAGGAACGGCCAGCTTGCCCGCGCGGGCTGGGTGAAGAACGGCAGCGCGAGCGCGGCGACAACGGCCGCCGCGAGGCAGATGGTCACGGCGGAGACGAACTTGTCGCCGGCGCCCTTGACGATGGCGTTCCAGCCCGCATGCAGCGCCGCCGCGAAAAGGACAAGAAAGAAGACGCTGGCGGTCAAGGTCATGCTCCGGTTGCGCGACCCTAGGCAGACCTGCGGCGCGGGGCGAAGTCAAGGCGGCGGGAACAAAAAACACGCCCTGCCCCCTTGCGGATCATCCGGGTGCTGCCCATTTGGCAATTGCGGGCCGGGCCCCTCTGACGATGATCCTCATCGTGATGTCGGACCGCATCGAGTGTGCTCGATCCCGGCCCGGCCAAAGCCAGCACGGACATCGGGCAGGATTCAACACTGCATGAGGGACCGATGGATATCCTGTTTTCGTCTTTTCTTGGCACGCCCGTCTGGATGTGGGCGGGCTTTGTCACGCTGGTTCTGGCGCTTCTGGCCTTTGACCTTGGCATCCTGAACCGGGGCGGCGGGGAAATCGGCGTGCGTGAAAGTCTCAGGCTTTCGGCGCTTTACATCGCACTGGGCGTGGCGTTCGGCGGCTTCGTCTGGTGGCAGATGGGTGCCACACCGGCCGCCGAATACCTGACCGCTTTCGTGGTGGAAAAGAGCCTCGCGCTCGACAACATCTTCGTGATCGCACTGATCTTTTCCTTCTTCGCGATTCCGCGCGCCCATCAGCACCGGGTGCTGTTCTGGGGCATTCTGGGGGTGATCGTGCTGCGCGCGGTCATGATCGGCGTTGGCGCGACCCTGGTGGCGCAATATGGCTGGCTGCTTTACCTGTTCGCCGGCTTCCTGATCCTGACCGGGATCAAGATGCTGTTCCTTGGCGAAAAGGAAACGCATCTGGAGGACAACCCGCTGCTGAAACTGATGCGGCGGATGTTCCGGGTGACGGACCGGCTGCATGGCCACGCCTTTTTCGTGCGCCAGACCGACCCGAAAACCGGCCGGATGGCCACATATCTGACGCCGCTCTTTCTCGCGCTGGTGCTGATCGAGGTGGCGGACGTGATCTTCGCGGTCGACTCGGTGCCTGCGGTCTTTGCGATCTCGACCGATCCGTTCATCGTCTATACCTCGAACATCTTCGCGATCCTGGGTCTGAGGGCGCTTTACTTCGCGCTGTCGGCGATCCTGCATCGGTTCGCCTATCTGAAACAGGCGCTGGCGGTGCTCCTGGTCTTCATCGGATCGAAGATCTTCATCGCCGATGCCTTCGGCTGGGCCAAGTTTCCCGCAAGCTGGTCGCTGACGGTCACTTTTGCGATCCTCGGCGCGGGGATTCTGTGGTCGCTGTGGAAAACCCGGGCTGTCAAAGCCGCGTGAGCCATTGAAGCATTTGGTTGCGGCGCTATCATCGCGCCCCATATCCGGCCAGCACAGGCGGCAGCAGGGGGACGACGATGACCGACACGAAGAACTGGGCGAAGACTCCCGAGGCGCTGGCCGGCCTGACGCCCGAGCAATTTCGGGTGACACAGCAGAGCGGCACCGAGCGCGCCTTTAGCGGCGCGTTCTGGGATCAGAAGGAACCGGGGCTTTACGTCGATGTGGTGTCGGGCGAGCCGCTCTTTTCGTCGGACGACAAGTTCGACAGCGGCTGCGGCTGGCCAAGCTTTACCCGGCCGGTCGCGAGCGATCACGTCGACGAATTCCGCGACACGACCTATGGCATGGTGCGCACCGAGGTCCGGTCGCACCATGGCGACAGCCATCTGGGCCATGTCTTCAATGACGGCCCGCGTGATCAGGGTGGGCTGCGCTATTGCATCAATTCCGCATCCCTGCGCTTCATCCCGCTCGACCGGCTGGCGGCGGAAGGCTATGGCGACTTCGTGGGCAAGATCAGGGGAGGCAAATGATGGGAACCGAAACGGCAATCCTGGCGGGCGGCTGCTTCTGGGGGATGCAGGATCTGATCCGACGGATCCCCGGCGTGATCGCGACCCGGGTGGGTTATACCGGCGGCGACGTGGCCAATGCCACCTACCGCAACCATGGCACCCATGCCGAAGGGATCGAGGTGAAATTCGATCCGGGAAAACTCAGCTACCGGCAGCTTCTGGAGTTTTTCTTCCAGATCCATGACCCGACGACGCTGAACCGGCAGGGAAATGATCTGGGCCTCGCCTACCGCTCCGGCATCTATTTCACCACCGACGCCCAGCGGGAGGAGGCACTGCGCACCATTGCCGACGTGAACGTCTCGGGCCTGTGGCCCGGCAAGGTCGTGACGGAGGTGAAGGCGGCGGGCCCCTTCTGGGAGGCGGAACCGGAGCATCAGGATTATCTGCAGCGTCGTCCCGACGGCTATACCTGCCATTTCCCGCGCCCCGGCTGGAAGCTGCCGAAGACGGCGGCGTAGTGCCCGACGGGGCGCTTTCGCGGCCGGTGGACGGCGAACCGAATTGGGCTTGAACCCCGGCGCGGGGACCACCATCCTTGGCGCAGGAGACACGCCGACATGACCGCACCTGATCCTGATGAGTTGACCGACAAGGATTTCTCCGCCGACGGGGACGCCGACGGGGCGGACGACACGGAACAGGGTGCGGCGGGCGAAGGTCTCGCTGGGCGGCTGGGGCGCCGGAACCGGCGAAAGAGACCGCGCAGGCGGCTCTCGGACATCCTGCGCGAGATCGTGGATCAGGGCGACAGCACGCATATCACCATAGGTGATCTTCTGCGGTCCATGGACGGGCGGGCGTTCGGCGCGCTCCTCCTGATCTTCGCCTTTCCGAATGTCCTGCCCGCGCCGCCGGGACTGGCGGCCTTTCTGGGTTTGCCGCTGCTTTACCTGTCGGCTCAGATGATGCTGGCGCGCCTGCCATGGCTGCCACCCTTCATCGACAAGAGATCCTTGTCGCGCGACAATTTCCGCTCGCTGATCGACCGGGGCAATCCGATCCTGGCACGGGTCGAGAAGCTGCTGGATGAGCGGCTGATCGCGCTGACTTCGGCCCCCGCCGAACGGGTGCTGGGGGCGCTTTGCCTGATCCTATCGCTGGTTCTGATGTTGCCGATCCCGTTCGGCAACCTGATGCCCGCTCTGGCGATCTGCGTGATCGCCCTGGGGATCCTTGAACGTGATGGCTACTGGATCCTCGCCGGACTGGCGGTGTCGGCCGCAGCCTTCGTCTGGGTGGGCGGACTGGCCTATGCGCTGGTGAAGTCCGCGATCTTCGTGGTGATCAACGCGTTCTGACGCGGGTCAGGGCGCTGCGTCAGGGCGCGGCACCCTTCAGGATCGCAATGAAATCGGCGTATCCCCGATTCTCGGCAGAGGTGGTTCTGGAAATCCGAACAGGTTCCGGAACCACTTCTGTGTCTCGTAGCCGGGCATCGTTGTTCATCACGCCCTTTGCGCCACCATGGCCACCCCCAACACCTCCAGCACCTTCGCCTCGATCTGGGGGGCGTTCATGCCAGCAACGGCATACATGTCTTCGGGACTCATCTGGTCGATGAAGATGTCCGGGAACACCATGGAACGGTATTTGAAGCCCCGGTCAAAGATGCCCGCCTCGGCCAAAAGCTGGGCGACATGGCTGCCGAACCCGCCGAGCGCGCCCTCCTCGACCGTGATCAGCGCCTCATGCTCGCGCGCCAGACGCAGGATCAGGTCGCGGTCGAGCGGTTTGGCAAAGCGCGCGTCGGCGACGGTCGGGGCAAGGCCGCGCGCGGCCAGGCTTTCGCGGGCTTTCAGCACTTCGGCAAGGCGGGTGCCGAACGAGAGGATCGCGATCCGACCGCCTTCGGCGATGATCCGACCCCTGCCGATTTCAAGCGGCTGGCCGCGTTCGGGCATCTCGACCCCATTGCCATCGCCGCGCGGGAAGCGGAAGGCCGAGGGGCGGTCGTCGATGACCGCCGCCGTGGCAACCATATGGACCAGTTCCGCCTCGTCCGCCGCCGCCATCACCACGAAATCGGGCAGGTTGGACAGATAGGCGATGTCGAAGGCCCCGGCATGGGTTGCGCCATCTGCGCCCACCAGCCCCGCCCGGTCGATCGGGAAGCGGACCGGCAGGCGCTGGATCGCCACGTCATGCACGACCTGATCATAGCCGCGCTGCAGGAAGGTCGAATAGAGCGCGCAGAAGGGTCTCATGCCGCCCGCCGCCAGACCTGCGGCGAAGGTCACGGCGTGCTGTTCGGCGATACCCACATCGAAAGAGCGGCGCGGAAAACGTTCGGCGAACAGGTTGAGGCCGGTGCCGTCCGGCATGGCCGCCGTGATCGCGACGATCCTGTCGTCCCGTTCGGCCTCCTTGATCAGCGACTGGGCAAAGACCTTGGTATAGGAGGGCGCGTTCGAGGGGGACTTCTTCTGCTCGCCCGTCAGCACATCGAACTTCGCGGTCGCATGGCCCTTGTCGGCCGCGCGTTCGGCCGGGGCATAGCCCTTGCCCTTCTTGGTCAGAACATGTATCAGCATCGGCCCGGTCGCGCGCGCCTTGACGGTGCGCAGGACGCTGAGCAACTGGTCCATGTCATGGCCATCGATGGGGCCGACATAGGAAAATCCAAGCTCCTCGAACAGCGTGCCGCCAATCGTCATGCCTTTCAGCATTTCCTTGGCGCGCCGCGCCCCTTGCTGGAACGGTTCGGGCAGAAGGCTGACCGCGCTTTTGGCCGCCGCTTTCAGCTCCTGAAACGGACCTTCGGTGTAAAGGCGGGTCAGATAGGCCGACATGGCCCCGACCGGGGGCGCGATCGACATTTCATTGTCGTTGAGGATGACGAAGAGCCGCTTTTTCAGATGGCCGGCGTTGTTCATCGCCTCATAGGCCATGCCCGCGCTCATCGAACCGTCGCCGATCACCGCAATCGCATCGCCCGGATCGCCGCCCAGATCACGGGCGGCGGCAAAACCCAGGGCCGCGCTGATCGAGGTCGAACTATGGGCCGCCCCGAACGGGTCATAGGGCGACTCAGACCGTTTGGTGAAGCCTGAAAGGCCGCCCTTCTGGCGCAGCGTCCGGATCCGGTCGCGCCGTCCGGTCAGGATCTTGTGCGGATAACATTGGTGGCCCACGTCCCAGATCAGCTTGTCGCGCGGCGTGTCGAATACGGCATGGAGCGCCACGGTCAGCTCGACCACCCCCAGCCCCGCGCCGAGATGCCCGCCGGTGACGGAAACTGCGCTGATCGTCTCGGCCCTGAGTTCATCGGCGAGGATCGTCAGATCGCGGTCGCTCAGACCTTTCAGGTCAGAGGGCACCCGGACGCGGTCCAGGGTCGGGGTATGGGGGCGCTCGCTCATCTGGACCTTTCAGCTTTCGCGCTGAATAACGAAGCGGGTCGCTGCTCTCAAGCCATCTGCCGAGGGGCCGTAGTGCAAAAGCGCCGCCTGTGCCTCATCCGCCAGGTCACGTGCCCGTGCCCGCGCGCCTTCCAACCCCAGAAGCGAGACGAAGGTGGCCTTGCCCGCGCCCGCGTCCTTCCTGAGCTTCTTGCCCGCTTTCGCCGGATCGCCCTCCACATCGAGGATATCGTCGGCAATCTGGAAAGCAAGGCCGAGGGCCGAGGCATAAGCAGCCAAAGGCGCACGGTCGGCCCCGGCAAGGATCGCGCCCGCCTCTGCCGCGAAAGAAATCAGCGCGCCGGTCTTTCCGGCCTGAAGCCGAGTGATTGCGTCGAGCGTCAGGGGCTCAGACGCCGTTTCGGCGGCAATGTCGAGCGCCTGTCCCAGCACCATGCCCTGCGCCCCCGCGGCTTTTGCAAGCGCCGCCACCAGATCAATCCGCCGCGCCCCCAAAGCCGGATCAGCACAGAGTTCAAAAGCCAGCGTCTGCAGCGCGTCGCCGGCCAGAACCGCCGTGGCCTGATCCCATTTCACATGGACGGTGGGCTGGCCGCGGCGCAAGTCATCATCATCCATGCAGGGCAGGTCGTCATGGACAAGGGAATAGGCATGCAGCGCCTCGACCGCCGCCGCCGCGGGCATCGCGTCGGGCTCATGGAGCCCGTGCATGCGTGCGCTTTCCAGAACCAGAAAGGCCCTCAGCCGCTTGCCCCCCTGCAGCGCGTAACGCATGGCCTGAACGACGGAGACGTCGGGATACCAGCCCAGCGCATCGTCAAGCGCGGTCTGAACCTTCGCTTGCACCCGTTTCAGACGGTCCTCGAACACTCACATTCCTTCCGCCGGCACGGTCCCGGTGGGGGCGCCCGCAGCGTTCAGCGTGATCTTTTCCACCCGCTCCTCGGCGGCCTTCAGCTTCGCCTCGCAATGCGCCTTCAGCGCAGCGCCGCGTTCGTACAGGGCGATGGATTTCTCCAGTTCGACATTGCCGGATTCCAGATCGCGCACGACCTTTTCCAACTCGGCCATCGCGGCTTCGAATGTCATCGCTGAAAGGTCGCTCATGCGCTCCGCTCCATCAAAACCCGCACATGGGCGGCAACCGAAGCCGCGAGTGCCCCCAGATCATACCCCCCCTCAAGCGCCGATACCACCCGCCCGCCGCAGCAATCGTCGGCCAGATCGCAGATCGCATGGGTCAACCAGGCGAAATCAGCCTCGCTCCAGTTCAGGCCGCCCAGGGGATCGGCGCGATGGGCATCGAAACCCGCGCTGATCAGCACAAGTTCGGGGCCGAAGGCGCACACCCGGTCGAGCGCCCCTTCCCACAGGGGCCGCATCATCCGCCCGTCCGATCCGGGCGGTAGCGGCAGGTTCACGATCTGGCCCTGCGCGCCCGTCTCGCTCGCATATCCCGTTCCGGGATAAAGCGGCATCTGATGAGAGGACACGAACATTCCGCGCGGTTCGTCCCACAGGCAATCCTGGGTACCGTTGCCGTGGTGGACATCGAAGTCCAGCACCGCGATCCGCGACAACCCGTGATGATCGAGCGCATATTTCGCCGCGATCGCCACGGTGGAGAACAGGCAAAACCCCATGGCGCGGCGGCGTTCCGCGTGATGGCCGGGCGGGCGCATGGCCAGGAACGCATTGCGCGCCCCGCCCGCCAGAACCGCATCCACCGCCGCCTCCGCCCCGCCTACGGCACGAAGGGCCGCTTCCCACGAGCCGGGCATCATGAACGTATCGCCGTCAAGCGCCACCCAGCCCGCCGCCGGTCGCGCCGCGCGGATGCGGGCCAGATAATCGGCGCCGTGGCAGCGCAGAACTTCCTCCTCCGGCGCGAGAGGGGCGATGCGGCGATCGAGCGCCCCAAATTCCGCTGCCTGCAATCCGCCGTAGATCGCCTCCAGCCGCGCGGACCTCTCTGGGTGGCCTTCGGGCGTCTCATGGCCCAGGCCCGCCGGATGGGTCAGGAAAATCGTGCTCATTTCATTCTGGTCCCAAATATCCCCGCCGGAGGCTCCGCGGCCCCGGCCATGCGCATTGGCGGCGAAGAGATGCTATTCCGGCGCCAGCATGTAGCCCGCGCCCCGGACGGTCTGCAGATAACGCGGCATTTTCGGGTCGGCCTCGAACTTCCGCCTCAGACGGGTGATCTGCACATCCACCGCCCGCTCCTGTGTCTGCTCGCCCCCGCGCGCCAGCTCATCGACCAGCTGGCTCCGGCTGACAGCCTCGTCCGGTGCGGCGGCCAGGATGCGCATCAGCGCCGCCTCGGTCGCGGTCAGGCGCACCTGCTCGTCGCCGCGCCACATCTCGCCCCGGTCGACATCATAACGCACGACGCCGAGTTGCAGCACCTTCGGCACCTTGACCGTCACGGCTGTGGGTGTGCGGCGCAGGATCGCATTGATCCTGAGAAGCAGCTCCTTGGGCTCGAACGGCTTGGCCAGATAATCGTCCGCCCCCGCTTCCAGCCCGGCGATACGGTCCGAGGTTTCGCCCTTTGCCGTCAGAAGAAGCACCGGCGTGGAAAGTTTCGAGCGAAGGTCGCGGGTCAGGCTCATGCCATCCTCGCCCGGCATCATCACATCGAGAACGATCAGATCGAACTCGAGCCCCGCCAGAAGCCGGCGGGCATGAGCGGCGTCGCGGGCGGTCGTCACCAGAAAGCCGTTCTTGATCAGGAACTTTTGCAGCAACCCGCGAATGCGTTCGTCATCATCGACGATCAGCAGATGAACCTCGATTCCCGCCGTCATGCCGACCCGTCCTTCATCGCGCCGTAGAACCGGCGCAGGTCGGGGTCCATCATCGCCTCCAGCACCTGCCGGAAGCCCGCCACCGCGCTTGGCCCCGCCGCACGATAGGCCGCGCGCATCCGGGTGCGCTGCGCCTCGCTCAGGTCGCGCTCAAGGCCCGCGCCCTTTTCCGTCAGGAACAGGTGCCGCTCGCGCTTGTCCTTGCGGCCGACCCGCGCCTCGACCAGCCCATCGTCGATGAGCGTCCTCAGCACCCGGTTCAGTGATTGTTTGGTGACACCCAGCACCGACAGAAGCGTGTTCACCGTCAGGCCCGGCTGGCGGTTGATGAAGTGGATCGCCCGATGATGCGCGCGGCCATATTCGTAGTTCTCCAGGATTCGGTCGGGGTCGGCGGTAAAGGCCCGATAGGCGAAAAACATCGCCTCTATGCCTTTCCTGAGCTGTTCGTCGGTCAGAAAAAGCAGGCCTTCCCCGCCGCTGTCAGACATGCCCATCCTCAACCCGGTTTAACGCTGCCGCTTTCCGCGATATTATGTCAGCCATGTTGACTTTCCAAGAATGAATCGCTAGCGAGAGCCATAAACTGCGCAACAATATGTCCGAACCGGATCTAACTTGCGCAATATTCGAAAATCGGACGGAGGACATGATGGCCGGTTCCTATGAAGATCGTGACGGAAAAATCTGGATGGACGGCGCGCTGGTCGACTGGCGCGATGCGAAGGTCCACATCCTGACCCATGCGCTGCATTATGCGTCCTCGGTGTTCGAGGGCGAGCGTTGCTACAACGGCAAGATCTTCAAGAGCCGCGAACATTCGGCGCGCCTGCTGAAATCGGGGGAACTCCTCGACATGCAGATCCCCTACACCGTCGATCAGATCGAGGCGGCCAAGGAGGCGGTGCTGAAGGCCAACGGCTGGACCGACGCCTATGTGCGCGTCGTGGCCTGGCGTGGCGCCGGCGAGGATATGGGCGTTGCCGCCAAGCGCAATCCGGTGCGCATGGCCGTCATCGCCTGGCAATGGGGCAACTATTATGGCGACGCCAAGATGAAGGGCGCCAAGCTCGACATCGCCAAATGGCGGCGCCCCGATCCGGCGACCATCCCGTCGGAGGCGAAGGCGGCAGGTCTTTACATGATCTGCACCATGTCCAAGCACGCGGCCGAGGCCAAGGGCTGCTCGGACGCGATGATGTATGACTATCGCGGCTATGTGGCCGAAGCGACCGGCGCCAACATCTTCTTCGTCAAGGACGGCGAAGTGCACACGCCCAAGGCCGACTGCTTCCTGAACGGCCTCACGCGCCAGACGGTGATCCAGATGCTGAAGGACATGCAGATCAAGGTGCATGAGCGGCACATCATGCCCGAAGAGCTGGAAGGCTTCGAGCAATGCTGGCTGACCGGCACGGCAGCGGAAGTGACACCGGTGGGCCAGATCGGCGCTTACAATTTCGTAGTGGGTGACCTGACCAAGCGGGTCGCGAGCGAATATGAGAAACTCGTCCGCGCCTAGTGATGCGGGCGGGCACGCATTCGGTTTGCGCGCCCGCCCGGTTCTTTACGCGGTGATGCCGCGTTCGATCCTGAGGTAATGTTCCAAGCGCCTCGCGCCTGCACGCGCCAGGTGACGTTTGTGCAGCATGCGGCCGGCGTCGTGGTTGCTGTCGCCACCCTCGGCCTTCTCGATCCGGTAGAAATGCTTCAGGCGCCCTCCGTCGCTTTGGCTGCGGTGGTCTGCGAGATGACGGCTCATTCTGCCCTCCCAGGTTGAATGGATCGCTGCCCGTCAGCTTGCGCCCGAATCGCCGATCCCGCCAACCTATTTCCATTGGCTTGGTAACGGCGGCATGAAGCTGCCGAAATCAGACGGCGGAAAAGCCGTTGTCGACGAAAAGCTGAATGCCGTTCACGAACTCGGCCTCATCCGAAGCCAGATAGAGCGCGGCGCGGGCCACATCCTCGGGCTTGCCCATCCGGCCCTGCGCGGCCCGGATCGCCGCGTCCGACACATCGACGCCCAGCGCAGCCAGCTCCTTCACCTCGCGCTGGCCATGCGGGGTTTCGATGAAGCCCGGACAGACGGCGTTGCAGCGGATTCCCCGGTCGCGGAATTCGACGGCGATGGCGCGGGCGAACATGTGGCAGGCGCCCTTGGTCGCGTCATAGAGCACCTCGTTCGCGGTCGCGTAGACAGCGGAAATTGACGAAGTGCAGACGATCGACCCGCCGCCCGCCGCCAGCATGTGCGGCAGGACCGCGCGGGTCATCAGATACATCGACTTCACGTTCACGTCGAAAAGGAAATCCCAATCCGCCTCCTCGGTTTCAAGGAAAGGTTTGATGACGATGGTGCCCGCGTGATTGAAAAGCACGTTCACCCGGCCGAGGGCGGCGACAATCGCAGCCACCGCCACCTCGACCTCCGTCTTCTTCGACACGTCGGCGCGCGCGAAGATCACCCGATGGCCTGCGCGCACCAGCTCGTCGGCGAGCGCCCGGCCCGCTTCGGCGTTACGGTCGATGATCCCCACCGCCGCGCCTTCGGCAGCGAAAAGGCGCACGGCGGCGGCCCCCATGCCGGTCGCACCACCCGAGATGACGGCGATCTTTCCCTTGAGCCTGTCGGTCATCCCGTCCCCTTTCCTTCGCGGGGGCTTTGCCCGTCGCCCGATGTTTCTCGAACCAAGGGCGCGCCACCGGGCGCCCCCCAAGGACATTCATCGAAGAAAATGAACCATCCGGGCATTTTCTGTCCAGAAATATCCCCGCCGGAGGCGGAAAGTATTCAGGCCGGTGTCAGGCGCCCGCTGGCCCAATCGGCGGCGTCGCGGATGGTCGGGTCCGGATCGGCGCGATGGGCCGTTGCTGCGGCCAGAAGCGCAGGATCGCCGGAATTGCCGATGGCGTAAAGAACATTGCGGATGAAGCGGCCGCGACCGATGCGCTTGATCGGGCTACCGGAAAAGAGCGCGCGGAAGGCTGTGTCATCCAGACCCGCAAGATCGGCGAGACGCGGGGCTTCGGCGAAACGGCTCGCATAGCCGATCTCGGATGCGGCGCGGGCGAACTTGTTCCAGGGGCAGGAGGCCAGGCAATCGTCGCAGCCATAGATGCGGTTGCCAAGGAGCGGGCGCAGTTCCTCGTCGACCGGCCCCCTGTGTTCGATGGTCAGGTAGGAGATGCAGCGGCGCGCATCGAGTTGATAGGGGACCGGGAAGGCGCGGGTCGGGCAGATGTCCAGACAGGCGGTGCAGCTGCCGCAATGGCTGACTTCCGGACTGTCCGGCGGAATTTCAAGCGTGGTGAAGATCGCGCCGAGGAAGAACCAGTTGCCGAGGTCGCGCGACAGAAGGTTCGTATGCTTGCCCTGCCAGCCCAGCCCCGCCGCCTGGGCGAGCGGTTTTTCCATCACCGGGGCGGTATCGGTGAAGACCTTGATCTCGCCGCCCGCCTGGCCGATCAGCCAGCGGCCAAGGCGCTTCAGACGTTTCTTCACCAGATCGTGGTAGTCCTTGCCCTGCGCATAGACGGAGATCGCGGCGCGGTCGGGGTGGTTCAGTATCTCGAGCGGATCCTGCGAGGGGGTGTAAGGTTCGGCAAGCATGATGACCGTGCGCGCCTCGGGCCAGAGCGCGGAGGGATCGCCGCGCCAGCCGGTCCGTTCCGCCATCCAGCCCATCTGGCCGTGGCGGCCTTCCTCCACGAAAACCTGCAGGCGGGCAGGTGCTTCGGGGATTGCATCGGGGCGGCAGAAGCCGGGGGGGGCGAACCCCTCGGCGACGGCCCGTGCGACGACAAGGTCTTTCAATGCGGCGGGGGGCCGCCCCGTCACTTGGTCATCCCGTCCCAGAAGCTCCTGACCTTGGAGAAGAAGGAGGAGCCCTCGGGGTTGTTGTTGACGCCGAGCGATTCAAACTCCCGCAGCAGTTCACGCTGGCGGGCGGTCAGGTTGATCGGGGTTTCGACCGCGAATTCGATGACCATGTCACCCACGCCGCCGCCCCTGAGCGCGGGCATGCCCTTGGCCCTGAGCCGCATCTGCTTGCCGGTCTGGCTGCCCGCGGGGACTTTCACCAGACTGCGGCCGCCGTCGATCGTCGGCACCTCGACCTCGCCGCCAAGGGCGGCATTGGCCATGGAGACGGGAATGCGGCAGTAAAGATTCACGCCTTCGCGCTGGAAGAGGGCATGTTCTTTCACCTCGATAAAGATATAGAGATCGCCCGACGGGCCACCGCGCATCCCGGCCTCGCCCTCGCCACCCAGACGGATGCGGGTGCCGGTTTCGACACCGGCCGGAATGTTGACCGAGAGGGCGCGTTCCTTTTCGGTTCGTCCGGCACCCCGGCAGACCTTGCAGGGGTTCTTGACGATCTGGCCCGCGCCATTGCAGGTCGGGCAGGTGCGTTCGACGGTGAAGAAGCCCTGCTGGGCGCGCACCTTGCCCATGCCTGAACAGGTCGGGCAGGTCTGCGGTTCGGAGCCGCCTTCAGCGCCGGTGCCGCCGCAGGCGGTGCAATTGACCGCCGTTGGCACGTTGATGGTTTTCTGGACGCCCTTGTAAGCCTCCTCCAGCGTCACGCGCAGGTTATAGCGCAGGTCGGATCCCCGCGCCGCGCGCGAACGGCCACCGCCGCCGCCGCCGCCACGCCCGCCCATGAAATCGCCGAAGAGGTCTTCGAAGACGTCGGAAAAAGCGCTGGCGAAATCGCCGTTGCCCGGATGGCCGCCGCCACGCGGCCCGCCGCCCATGCCACCGTCAAAGGCCGCATGGCCGAAGCGGTCATAGGCCGCCTTTTTCTGATCGTCCTTCAGGCAGTCGTAAGCCTCGTTCACTTCCTTGAACTGGGATTCGGCCTGGGGATTTTCCTGATTGCGGTCGGGGTGAAGTTCCTTCGCCTTGCTGCGATAGGCCTTCTTGATCTCGTCGGCTGAGGCGCCGCGCTTGACGCCCAGAACCTCGTAAAAATCGCGCTTTGCCATTCATGCATCCCTTGGGGAAACGCGTGAGGGCTGACCTGAACCTGTCAGGTCAGCCCCCGGGGTTCCGGACCGTTACCGGCGTTTCTTGTCGTCACCCAGATCTTCGAAATCGGCATCGACAATGTCGTCGTCGACATTGCGCGGGCCGTCTTCGTCGTCGGACTTGCCGCCTTCGGCCTGGGCCGCCTTGTAGATGGCCTCGCCAAGCTTCATCGACGCATCCATCACGTTCTGGATGCCGCCCTTGATCTTGCCGGCGTCGTCGGTCTTGAGCGTTTCCTCCAGCGCGCCGATCGCAAGTTCGATCACCTCGACGGTGGAGCCATCGACCTTGTCGCCATGCTCTTCGAGCGATTTCCTGGTCGAGTGGATCAGGCTCTCCGCCTGGTTCTTGGCTTCGACAAGTTCGCGGCGGGCCTTGTCGCCTTCGGCGTTCGCCTCGGCGTCGCGCACCATCTTTTCGATCTCTTCGTCCGAGAGACCGCCAGAGGCCTGGATGGTGATGTTCTGCGCCTTGCCGGTGCCCTTGTCCTTGGCGCCGACCGACACGATGCCGTTGGCGTCAATGTCGAACGTCACCTCGATCTGCGGCATGCCGCGCGGAGCGGGCGGAATGGCTTCCAGGTTGAACTGGCCAAGAAGCTTGTTATCGGCCGCCATTTCGCGTTCGCCCTGGAAGACGCGGATCGTCACGGCATTCTGGTTGTCTTCGGCCGTGGAGAAGATCTGCGACTTCTTCGTGGGAATCGTGGTGTTGCGGTCAATCAGGCGGGTGAATACCCCGCCGAGCGTTTCGATACCGAGCGAAAGCGGTGTCACGTCGAGGAGGACGACATCCTTCACGTCGCCTTGCAAAACGCCGGCCTGAATCGCGGCACCCAGCGCCACGACTTCGTCGGGGTTCACGCCCTTGTGGGGTTCCTTGCCGAAGAAGTTCGTCACTTCCTCGATCACCTTGGGCATGCGGGTCATGCCGCCGACAAGGACGACCTCGTCGATGTCGCCCTTCGACAGGCCGGCATCCTTCAGCGCGTCGGCGCAGGGTTTCATCGACTTCTTGATCAGGTCGGCCACCAGCGATTCGAGCTTGGCGCGGGTCAGCTTCACCACCATGTGCAGAGGCGTTCCCGACTTCATGTCCATCGAGATGAAGGGCTGGTTGATTTCGGTCTGCTGGCTGGAACTGAGTTCGATCTTGGCCTTCTCAGCCGCTTCCTTCAGCCGCTGAAGGGCCATCTTGTCCTTGGCCAGATCGACGCCATGTTCCTTTTTGAACTCGTCGGCCAGATAGTTGACGATGCGCATGTCGAAGTCTTCGCCGCCAAGGAACGTGTCGCCGTTGGTCGATTTCACTTCGAAAAGGCCATCGTCGATTTCCAGGATGGTGATGTCGAACGTGCCGCCGCCAAGGTCATAGACCGCGATGGTCTTGGTTTCTTTCTTGTCGAGACCGTAGGCCAGTGCCGCCGCGGTCGGTTCGTTGATGATGCGCAGCACCTCAAGACCGGCGATCTTGCCGGCGTCCTTGGTCGCCTGACGCTGGGCGTCGTTGAAATAGGCGGGAACCGTGATCACGGCCTGGGTGACGGATTCGCCCAGGTAGGATTCCGCCGTTTCCTTCATCTTCTGCAAGATGACGGCCGAAATCTGCGCCGGCGAGAATTTTTCGCCATGCACATCGACCCAGGCATCGCCATTGCCGCCGTCGACAATGTTATAGGGCACCAGCTTGCGGTCCTTTTCGACTTCCGCATCGGTGACGCGGCGGCCGATCAGGCGCTTGACGGCGTAGACGGTGTTGGCGGGGTTGGTGACAGCTTGTCGCTTGGCAGCTTGTCCGACCAGACGTTCGGTGTCGGTGAAACCGACAACAGATGGCGTGGTGCGGGCCCCTTCGGAGTTTTCGATGACACGCGGTTGCGACCCATCCATGATGGCTACGCAGGAGTTCGTGGTCCCGAGGTCGATCCCGATGACTTTGGCCATTTAATTACCTCTTCCTTCGGCGATGATGTGGAGTGCAGACCCGAAAGCGGCCTCTGCCCTCCGATCCCAATGTAAGACCGGGGTGGCACCCCGGCCGGCTTCTGGGCGTATATAGGCAGGGGTCATTCGGCCTGCAAGCGGCGAGAGGGGCGGAAAATCGCGGTGAAAGCGTGGAAAACCTGAATGGAAGCGAAGGATCGGGCGAAAGGCCGCCGCCGGGGCTGAACCTGCGCGGCATCCCGGTCTGGCCGGGCTGGCTGGACCGCCCCGCGCAAGAAGCGCTGGTCGCCGATCTGCGCGCCGTGATCGCGCAGGCGCCGCTCTTTTCGCCGCTGACCGGTCGGGGCAAACCGATGAGCGTGCGGATGACCTCCGCCGGGCGATTCGGCTGGTATTCCGACCGGACGGGATACCGCTATATCGACCGGCATCCGGGGGGTGGGGAATGGCCGCCAATCCCGCCTCGCGTGCTGGCAATCTGGCGGGCGCTCTGCGGCACGGCGCGCGAGCCGGACTGCTGCCTCGTGAACTGGTATGGGCCGGAAGCCCGCATGGGCCTGCATCAGGATCGCGACGAGGCGGATTTCAGCCAGCCCGTCCTGTCGATCAGCCTTGGCGACGACGGGCTTTTCCGCGCGGGCAACCTGGAACGCGGCGGCCCGACTGAGAGCCTTTGGCTCCGGTCCGGCGATGTGCTGATACTGGAGGGGGCGTCGCGGCTTCTGCACCACGGGATCGACCGGATCGCCCCCGGCACTTCGACGCTTCTGCCCACGCCGGGACGCATCAACCTGACTCTGCGGGTGGTCACTTAACGTTTGGCCCAACTGGCCGACATGTTGCGTCGCGAGTAAAATTCGCCCATCAGCCCTATGACGATCATGGCAAATGCCCACCAGAGCGCGAAGGTGACCGAAGAGTTGCGCGGGAAATAGTTCGGGAAGATCGCGCCTCGCATCTGGTCGATGACATGAAACAACGGGTTCCAGCTGAACAGATACAGGAGCGTGAAGCTGAGTGCGTTGCCGACCATCATCTTGCCCGAGGCGAAAAAATTCACCCGCGTCAGGATGGTGAGAAGCACGGCGGCCAGTTTCGGTGCCCATGGCCGGATCGCCAGGAGGACCATGCCGCAGCCGACCCCCAAGAGCCAGGACAGAAGCAGCATCGAAAAGGCGAAGACGGGATCGGCGATCTCAACAGGCTTGAAGGCGACGTGATAGCCGAAGAGGATCACGAAGGACACCAGTATCTGAAGATAGAGTGCGCCCAGGGCCGAGGAGGCGATGGCGACGGCGGTGCTCATCGGGGCATGCAGCATCATCGGCGATGTGGGTCCATCCGAGCGGAAGACCGCAGCCATCGTCTTTTGGTAGGTCGAGTAGGACAGGACGCCCGACATCAGGAACACGACAAAATCGCCCCTGAGCGCGGTGCGCGAAATGCCAAGCAGCGTCATCGACCAGTAAAGCGCCAGGATCATGATGATCACCTGCACGACATTCATCGCCAGACCGGCAAGCGCGTTGGATGACGGCCCGCGCGCCTGACGCACCGCGCAGTGATAGATCAGCCCGCCCAGTTCGAGCGCCGCCGTTATCCCGCCGCGCGGACGCGCCGCTGCTCTGAACATGATGACGCCCGCCGGCTGCCGTTCGCTGAACCTACCGCAGTTAATACTGCAATTCTTGCCGTTTCCTTGACAGAAGATCATAAGGGCAACGCGCCGCGCTTTCAACGCCGGTGAAAACAGGGGCGGATGACGTGGACTTCGAACGACTGACGATGGTGATGCGGCGGCTGGCGCTTGAGGCGGGCGACCGGGTCATGGCGATTTACAATTCCCCCGATTTCGAGGTGCGCGCCAAGTCCGACGCAAGTCCGGTGACGGCGGCCGACGAGGCAGCGGATGCGCTGATCTCGGCAGGGCTGGCGGAGGCTTTTCCGGCCATGGCACTGGTGACCGAGGAACAGGCGGACAGCCACGGGCAGACGGTTTCCACCTTCCTGATCGTCGACCCGCTGGACGGCACGAAGGAATACGTGCAGCGGCGCGGCGATTTCACGGTCAACATCGCCTATGTGGAAAATGGCGTACCGCTGCGCGGCGTCGTTTATGCGCCCGCCAGGGGGCGGCTGTTCTACACGCTCGCCGATGGACGGGCGGTCGAGGAGACGGGCGCCCTTGCCAAGGATGCGGCGGGACCGGTACGGGCGCTTTCCGTGTCCTTGCCGGACAATCGCGCGCTTATGGTGGTTGCATCCAAATCGCACCGCGATCAGGCGACCGACGACTACATCAGCCAATATGCCGTCCGCGACATGACGAGCGCGGGATCATCGCTGAAATTCTGCCTTGTCGCGGCGGGAGAGGCCGACCTTTACCCCCGCCTTGGCCGCACGATGGAATGGGACACGGCGGCGGGCGATGCCGTCCTGCGCGGCGCCGGCGGCGAGATGGTGCGCTTCGACGATCATTCACCCTTCACCTACGGCAAGCCCGGTTTCGAAAATCCCTTCTTCATCGCCTATGCTCCCGGCGTTCTTCTGGTGAAATAGTGTCTGTTCTGATCGTCATACCCGCCCGCTATGCCTCCAGCCGTTATCCTGGAAAACCGCTGGTCGAGCTGAAAGGCGCCGATGGTCAGACGCGCAGCCTGATCCGCCGCAGCTGGGACGCCGCGATGCAGGTGCGGGGGGTCGACCGCGTGGTGGTGGCCACCGACGATGACCGCATCCGCACCCATGCCGAGGGGTTCGGGGCCGAAGTTGTCATGACGTCGGAAGCCTGCCAGAACGGCACGGAGCGCTGCGCCGAGACGCAGGCGGTTCTAGGCTGGCGTCACGACATTGTGGTGAACCTGCAAGGCGATGCGCCGCTGACGCCCGCCTGGTTCGTCGAAGACCTGATCGCGGGGCTGAAAACCGACGTGGCGGCCGAAGTCGCAACCCCGGTGCTGCGCTGCGATGGCCGCGCGCTGAACGGTTTTCTGGAGGACCGCCGCAACGGGCGCGTGGGCGGCACGACCGCGGTTTTTGGCCACGACAGGAGGGCGCTCTATTTTTCGAAGGAAGTCATTCCCTTCACTTCGAAAAGCTATGCCGACGACGAGGAGACGCCGGTCTTTCATCATGTCGGCGTCTATGCCTATCGCCCCGCCGCGCTGAGGGATTATGCGGGCTGGGGCATGGGCACGCTTGAGGGGTTGGAGGGGCTGGAACAGCTGCGTTTCATGGAGCGTGGACGGCCGGTCCTCTGTGTGGAGGTGGTGGCGAAGGGCCGCCAGTTCTGGGAGTTGAACAACCCCTCCGACGTGGCGCGGATCGAGGCGATGATGGCGGAGATGGGCATGGCATGAGCCGGCCTGCGGGACCGTCGGTCAGCCTGATCATCGTCTCGCGCAAGCGGCCAGCGCTTCTGGCGCGCTGCCTGATGGCGGTGGCGCAGATGGACCATCCGGCGTTCGAGGTGATCGTGGTCGCCGACCCCGCCGGTCTCGCCGCCATAGCCGGTCAGCCGGTGAAGGCCATTCACTTTGACGAGGCCAACATTTCGCGGGCGCGCAATCTGGGAATTGCCGCGGCGGCGGGCGAAGTGGTGGCATTCATCGACGACGACGCGGTGCCCGAGCCACTGTGGCTTTGGCACCTCACGCGGCCCTTCCTCGACCACGCGGTTCTGGGCGCAGGCGGGTTCGTGCTGGGCTGGAACGGCATTTCCCTTGAATGGGCAGGCGGCACGATCAGCGGATCGCTGGAAAGCGGGCCGCTTGACGGCACAGGTTTTTCGCTTCAGCCCAACCGCCCCGGCCATGCCGTCGAGGTGAAAGGCGTGAACTGCGCCTACCGTCGCGGCGTGTTGCTTGCAGCCGGCGGATTCGACCCCAATCTGCGCTATTATCTGGACGAGACCGAACTGAACCTGCGGCTTGCGGCCCTGGGCGGGCTGACGGCGGTGGTGCCCCACGCGCGCGTGCATCACATGAAGGCCGAAAGTACTCAGCGCCGCGCCGACCGGGTGCCGAAAAGCCTGCGTGATATCGGTTTCAGCACGGCATTTACCCTGGCCCGTCACGCGGCGCCCGATCAGGTCGCGTCGGCCAGGGTCCGCCTGCGACAGGTGGAAGAGGAAAAGCTGCACCGCTTCGTGAAGGCGCGGCGCATCGGTGCCGCCGAGGCCGCGCGGCTGCTTCTCGGGTTTGATCAGGGCTATGCCGCCGGACTTCGTGTGCATCCAGTGCCACCTGAACCGCTGCAAAGCCAGGGTGAGCGTTTCCTGCCCTTCCCCTCCGGACCGAGATCGCTGACAACGCTGGCCGGGCGCCCCTGGCAGATGCGGAAACTGCGACGGCAGGGGGAGGAGTCGCGGGGTGAAGGCCATATCGTGCGGCTCTTCGTCTTTTCACCCACGGCGCTCTTCCATCACCGGCGATTCGCGGACGGGCTGTGGATTCAGCGGGGTGGATTGTTCGGAAAATCGGACCGGACCGACCCTTTGGTCCGCTTCTGGCGTTTCGGCCGCAGATTGTCGCGAGAATCGGCCCGTTTCCTGTCAGGCTTCCGGAAAACCTGACTCCACGGTTTCTGTTTTTTCAACTAATGTGGTTTCACTGGCGTATTCTGACGCAAAATTCCCCGTATTGCGGCAGTAATTTGCCGTAGCATTGTCCAAATCTTGTCTGAGGTTTATTGCAGACGTAGAAGCCGCCTACCGTCCCGACCGGAACAATTGATCTAAGGTGCAAAATGAAACGCAAGGTCACGAAAGCGATCTTTCCTGTGGCGGGCCTCGGCACACGCTTCCTGCCCGCGACGAAGTCGATCCCGAAAGAGATCATGACGCTGGTTGACCGACCCCTGATCCAGTATGCGATCGACGAGGCGCGGGCCGCCGGAATCGAAGAGTTCATTTTCGTGACCTCGCGCGGCAAAGGCGCACTCGAAGACTATTTCGACCATGCCCACGAGCTTGAGGCGAACCTGACCCGTGCGGGCAAGACCGATCTTCTGGATATCCTCAAGGCCACCAACATGGATTCGGGTGCCATCGCCTATGTGCGCCAGCACAAGGCGCTGGGGCTTGGCCATGCCGTCTGGTGCGCAAGCCGTCTGATCGGGGACGAGCCTTTCGCCGTGCTTCTGCCCGACGACGTGATCGCGGCAGAAAAACCCTGCCTTCAACAGATGGTCGAGGCTTATGCCGAAACCGGCGGCAACATGGTTGCGGCAATGGAGGTGCCCGCCGACAAGGCCTCGTCCTACGGCGTTCTGGACATCCGCGAGGACATGGGGTCGCTCGTGTCGGTCAAGGGCATGGTCGAAAAGCCCAGGGCCGACGAAGCGCCGTCGAACCTTGCGGTGATCGGCCGCTACATCCTGTCACCCCAGGTTCTGACGCACCTCGAAGCCAAGCAGAAGGGCGCGGGCGGAGAGATCCAGCTGACCGATGCCATTGCCCGCGAAATCGCCAAGTCAGACAATGTCTATGGCTACCGTTTCCGCGGCCAGCGCTTTGATTGCGGATCGAAGGCCGGCTATCTGCAGGCAACCGTGGCCTTCGGCCTGGCACGGGCCGAGTTGCGCGAAGAATTCCAGCAGTTCCTGGTCGAAATGACCGCGATGCGGAAGGCCGCCGAGTAAGGCCCGGATGACGCAGACAATCCTTGTTACCGGGGGGGCCGGCTACATCGGCTCTCACGCGTGCAAGGCGCTGCGCGCGGCGGGTTATGATCCTGTGACCTATGACAGCCTGACAACCGGATGGCAGGATGCCGTCCGGTTCGGGCCGTTCGAACACGGCGATCTGGCCGACCGCGCGCGGCTGGATGAGGTTTTCGCGCGCTGGAAACCGGTCGCGGTGATGCATTTCGCCGCCCTGTCGCTGGTCGGCGAAGCGATGCGCGATCCGGGCACCTACTGGCGGGCGAATGTGCTCTCGTCGCTCAATCTGATCGAGGCGGCGGTGGCGGCCGGATGCCTCGATTTCGTCTTTTCTTCCACCTGCGCGACCTATGGCGATCAGGATGGCGTGGTACTGAACGAAGACACACCGCAAAACCCGATCAACGCCTATGGCAAATCGAAGCTCGCCATCGAACAGATGCTGGGCGATTTCGCCAGTTCGCACGGGCTGCGCCCGGTGATCTTCCGCTATTTCAACGTGGCGGGGGCGGACCCCGAAGGCGAGGTTGGCGAACATCACCGCCCGGAAACCCATCTCATTCCGCTGATGCTCGATGCGGTGGCGGGCACGCGTCCGGCATTGACCGTCTTCGGCACCGACTACCCCACGACCGACGGCACCTGTGTGCGCGACTATGTGCATGTGATGGATCTGGTCGAGGCGCATGTGTTGGGGTTGGAATGGCTGGAGGCGGGCAAAGGTCCGCGCACCTTCTGCCTGGGCACCGGCGGCGGCTTTTCGGTGCGCGAGGTGATCGAGCAATCACGGCGGGTCACCAACCGCGATGTGCCGGTGATCTATGGCGACCGACGCGCGGGCGATGCGGTGAAGCTGGTCTGCGGGTCCGACCGGGCGATGCGCGAACTGGGCTGGCGGCCCACACGGTCGACCATGGGCGACATGATCGCCGACGCCTGGCGCTGGCATCAGTCCGGCCACTATGAGCGCTGAGGCGCATCGGACCTCTTTCCTCGACATCACGCGGCTGGTCGCCCGCGCGGGCGCGGGTCCGCTGACCGGGATCGACCGGGTGGAGCGTGCCTATCTCAGGGCGCTGATCGAACGCGGGGTGCCGCACTATCTGTGCAGCCGGACCGCACTTGGCTGGCTGATGATCGGCGAGAGTCATTCGGCGCAGGTGCTGGACTGGATCGACCGGCCCGAAACTCTGCCCGCCCCGGCGCTGGCCGCGCGGCTGGTCGCCCGCCCCCGCCGCGCCCCGGCGCTGGAGGCAGCCCTGCGCGGCATCGCCGCCGCCCGCATCCGGCCCGGCGCACTGGGGGGGTGGCTTCGCACCGCGGGAGCGGACGGCGGACGGTGGCTTTCGGTCGGGCATATGAACCTGAACGACCCTGTCATGGCCGCGGCGCACGGCGCGGGTCTGGGCATCGCGGTGATGATCCATGACATGATCCCGCTCGATCATCCCGACTGGTCGGGCAAGGGCGCCCCCGCCCGGCTGGCGGCGGCGATTGCCGCGACGGCGCGTCATGCCGACCTGATCCTGACACCGTCGCAGAGTGCGGCGAACGACCTTCGGCGCCATCTGGGGGGAGGCGCTGCACATTTGCTGGCGGCGCCCTTGGGCGTGGAGGCGCAGGACGCCGACGCCTCGCTTCTTCCGGCGGCATTCGATCCGCTGCAGGCGCATTTCGCGGCGATCGGAACCCTGGAGCCGCGCAAGAACTTCGGGCTTCTCCTCGACGTCTGGGACGGTTTTCTGCGGGATTGCCCCTCCGCGACCCTGCCGCATCTGCATCTGATCGGCCGGACCGGCTGGGGATGCGCCGATCTTCTGGCGCGTCTCAAGACGTTCGCCGACCAGTCAGCGCCGGTCTTCCATCATTCCGCTCTGCCCGACGCCGGTGTTGCCGCGATGCTGGATCGTGCATGCGCGCTTCTGGCCCCCAGCCGTGCCGAGGGGTTCGGCCTGCCCCCGGCCGAAGCCGCCCGTCGCGGTCTGCCGGTTCTGGCGACCGACCTGGCGGTGACGCACGAGATACTGGGTGATTACCCCGACTATCTTGGTGCGGATGACCGGCGGGGCTGGTCTGCGGCCATCCTCGCCCGCGCGACAGGTCCGCTGAAAAAGCCGGCCTTGTCGCTGCCGGACTGGACAGCCCATTTCAACTTGGTTTTTAATCATTTCTGATAGCCGGTGCAGAGCCATCAGAACAAGAACCGGGGATTTTCGTGAACCTTCTGGAAAGATACCGTCTGCGCCTGCGCCGGAGGCGCCTGCGTCTGCGGGCTTTCCTGAAGCGGCGGGAACTGAAGCCGGTCGCGGACCGCACAGGCGCGATTGGCCCGGCGGCGGTCCTTCTGTGTGCGACGGTGCGGAACGAACGGATCAGGCTGCCCTATTTCCTGGCCTATTACCGCAAGCTGGGCATCACGCATTTCCTCATCGTCGACAACGGGTCCGACGACGGATCAGGCGACTTTCTGGCGGAGCAGCCCGATGTCTCGCTGTGGCGCAGCCTGAACAGCTATCAGTCGGCCCGCTTTGGCACGGACTGGATGAACTGGCTCCTGATGCGCCACGGGCGCGGCCACTGGGTGCTGACCGTCGATGTCGATGAGTTCTTCATCTATCCCTACTGCGACACACGGCCGATCCGCGCCCTGACCGACTGGCTGGACGGGTATGGTGTCCGCTCGTTTGCGGCGATGATGCTGGACATGTATCCCAAGGGGCCAGTGGGCGCGCAGCCCTATCGCGAAGGCCAGAACCCGATGGAGATTGCCTGCCATTTCGACTCTGGCAACTACATGATCTCGCGCAACCGAACCTATGGCAATCTGTGGATTCAGGGCGGGCCGCGGGCGCGGGCCTTCTTCGCCGACCAGCCGGAAGATGCACCCGCGCTGAACAAGATCCCGCTGGTGAAATGGCAGCGTGGTTATGCTTACGTGAACTCCACCCACATGCTTTTGCCGCGCAGTCTGAACCAGGTCTTTGACAGCGACGGGGGAGAGATGATCTCCGGTTGTCTTCTGCATGCGAAGTTCCTGTCGACCTTCCCGGCCAAAGTGTCGGAGGAACTGACGCGCGGCGAACATTTCGCTGGAAGCCGGGAATATCGCGCCTATGCCGCCGAAAACCCTGGCCAGACCGATTTTTGGTGCAAGACGAGCGAGAAATACATCAACTGGCGGCAGCTCGAGATTTTGGGGCTGATGTCGAAAGGCAGCTGGGCATGAGCGTCGGGATCGTGCTTCTGTGCCACACGGCGCTCGAGCGGACCGCGCAGGTGGCGCGGTTCTGGGCGGCGGCCGGATCGCCGGTGGTCATCCATGTCGACGCGCGCAGCCGGGGCGCGCAGGCGCTGGCAGGGGCGTTGCAGGATCTGCCAACGGTCAGCTTTTCGCAGCGCTTCGCCTGCGAATGGGGCACATTCGGCCTCGTTCAGGCCACGCTCGTGGCTTCGGAACGGTTGCTGGAACGCAACCCGAATCTGGGACATGTCTATCTCGCTTCCGGGGCCTGCCTGCCGCTCAGGCCGCATCAGGAACTGATCGACTATCTCGCTGCCCGGCCGCAGACCGATTTCATCGAAAGCGTCACGACCGACGATGTGCCCTGGATCGTGGACGGGCTGGCGGAGGAGCGGTTCACGCTGCGCTTCCCCTTTGCCTGGCGCACGCAGCGGCAGGCGTTCGATGCCTATGTGCGGCTGCAACGCCGCCTGGGTTTTCGGCGCCATACTCCGACGGGGCTGGTGCCGCATCTGGGGTCGCAATGGTGGTGCCTGACACGGCGCACGCTTCTGTCGATCGTGAAGGATCCGCGGCGACCGGAATATGACCGCTATTTCCGCCGTGTCTGGATCCCGGACGAAAGCTATTTCCAGAGCCTCGCGCGGCTTTACGCGACCCGCATCGAAAGCCGGTCACTGACCCTGTCAAAGTTCGATGTGCTGGGCCGTCCGCACACGTTCTATGACGATCATCTGCAACTTCTGCGCCGGTCGGATTGTTTTGTGGCGCGCAAGATCTGGCCGCAGGCGGAGCAGCTTTACAAGACCTTCCTTGCGCCCCAGCCCGCGCCGCAGGAGCGCGCCGAACCGCAACCCGGCAAGATCGACCGGCTTTTCGCCAAGGCCGTCGAACGGCGCATGCATGGGCGGCCCGGCCTTTACATGCAAAGCCGCTTCCCGGCGCAGGACCGGGAAAATGGCAAGACCTGCGCGCCCTATTCGGTCTTCCACGGCTTTTCCGACCTGTTTGAGACTTTTGACCGCTGGCTGGCCAAGACGACCGGCACCCGCGCGCATGGTCATCTCTTCGCGTTGGACCGGGTGGAATTTTCCGGCCGCGACAACACCTTCGACGGGGCACTGCCGGACTGTGCGGCGCTGCGGGACTATAATCCGCGCGCTTTTCTGACCAATCTGATCTGGAACACGCGCGGCGAACGGCAGTCCTTCCAGTTCAGCCCGCGCGACGGGCAGGCCCTGAACGGTTTCATCGCTACCGATGCGAATGCGCAGATTTCGGTGATTTCCGGCAGCTGGGCCATCCCGCTTCTGCGGGCGGACCAGCCCTTTGCCGCGATCCGGGCCGAGGCCGCCCGGCTGCAACGGGTGGAAAGCGCTCATCTGGCGCTGCTGCGCGGGGCGTCGGTCAAGGCGCGGGTGCGCATCTGGACGCTCGCCGACTTTCTGGATACCCCGATGGAGCATCTGCAGACCATTCTGGACGAAATCACCCCCCGCTCCCGGCGGGCCATCACCGAAGTCCCGCGCATGGTCGATCTGGAGGGTTTTGCGCAATTCCTTCAGAATCTGAAAAATCAGGGGATGCAGCCCACGGTGATGGGCGACTTCCCGGTCCGTCACGATCAGCCGCCCAAAGGTCCGGCGCGCGCAAGGCCCTATCTTGTGAACCAGCGACAGGCGGACTGATGGCGTTCCGGTCTTTCGTGCTTCTGGGGGCAATGCGCACCGGGTCGAACCTGCTGGAACAAAGCCTGAGTGCGGTACCGGGAATTGCCTGCCATGGCGAATTGTTCAATCCCGCCTTCGTCGGCTATCCCAAGGGCGATCCGCCCTTCGGTCTGACGCGCGACAGCCGCGATGACGACCCGCTTGCGGTGCTGGCGTGGCTCAGGTCCGCGCCGGGGCTGAACGGCTTCCGGTTTTTCCCCGGCCACGACCCGCGCGCCCTGAGCGCCGTTCTTGAAGACCGGACCTGCGGCAAGATCATCCTCAGCCGCAATCCGGCCGCGAGTTTCGTGAGCCTCGCCATCGCCCGCAGGACGGATCAATGGAAGCTCGGTGATGTGAGGGGACGCCGGAGCGAACGTGTGCGCTTCGACGAGGCCGACTTCCTTCGGCACATCGACCAGTTGGCCGACTTCCGGCGGACGGTTCGCGAAGGTCTGCAGGTCACCGGCCAGACGGCATTTCATCTGGACTATGCCGACCTGCGGACGCCAGAAGTGCTGGCTGGACTCTTGCGGTTTCTGGGCGTCACCGGCGAAGCGCCCCGCATCGCGGGGCCGCTTGTGCCGCAAAACCCCGAGCCGCTGACCGAGAAGGTCACGAACCCCTACGAAATGGCTGCGGCGCTGTCACGGACCGATCCCTATGGCCTCTCGGATCTCCCGGATTTCGAACTGCGCCGCGGACCGGCAGTGCCGTCCTTCGTCGCTGCGGGCACGGCCCCGATCCTGTTCATGCCGGTCCTTGCCGGACCGACGGAGCGGGTCGAAAGCTGGATGCAGAGGATCGGGGCACTGCAGCGCGATTTCAGCCAGGCCAGCCTCAAGGACTGGATGCGCGCGACCGGGCCGCACCGGCGATTCACCGTCCTGCGCCATCCTCTCCTCAGGGCCTATGCCGCCTATGAACATCTGATGCTGACGGAGGCGGAGCCTGACCTGCGCGAGCAGATCGCGCGACGCTACAAGATCAGCACCGACACGGACGCTGCCAGCCGCAGCGCCGGTTTTGCCGCCTTTCTGCGCTTTCTCGCGGCCAATCTGCACGGGCAGACGCCGGTGCGCACCGCAGCGAGGTGGGCAAGCCAGACGACGGTTCTGCAGGGGTTCCAGACCTTCGCGCCACCCGACCTGATCGCCCGCGAGGATCGGTTGCAGACCGATCTCGGCGGACTGTGCGCGGCGCTCGGACTGGCCTGCCCGCCTTTTCCGGCGGTGCCGGACAACCTGGCGGGCCGTCTTGCCGCAATCCACGCGGGCAATATGGAAAAACTGGCGCGGCAAGCCTATCCGCGCGACTATCTGAACTTCGGCTTTGGCGACTGGCGCGCGGCGTGACTGCGGCGCGCGCCGAGGCTTTCAGGCCGCCTGCGTCGACCGGCTTGAGGTCAGAACTGCGTGCAGCGCCGCCGGATCGCTGTTCTTGCGCAGTTTCGCGCGCGTTGCTTCATCACGCATGGTGCGCGACACGGCGGCAAGCGCTTTCAGATGCTCGACGCCTGAATCTTTCGGCGCAAAGAGCGCGAAGATCAGATCGACCGGAACCCGGTCGACGGAATCGAAGTCAAGCGGCCGTTCGAGGCGGATGAAAATGCCGGCGACCTTGTTCAGACCGTGCAGCCGCGCATGGGGCAAGGCGACACCATGCCCCACGCCGGTCGGACCCAGCGTTTCACGTTCCTGAAGCGCATCGACCGTCATTGCGGCATCCATCCCGTAGATGGTCTGCGCTATGTCGCCCAGATCCTGAAACAACCGCTTTTTGCTTGCGCTGCCGGCCATGACGCGCACAGCGCCCTGGCTGAGAAAGCTCGAAAGGTCCATTCGTTCTTCTATCCTGCTGCCGCCGAAGCGCTGCCCCTAGCTGCGCTCGGCCGGATCAATCCAGCCTACATTCCGGTCTTCGCGGCGATAGACGACATTCACGCCACCATGTTTTTCGTTGCGAAAGACCAGAAGCGGCGCGCCCGCCAGTTCCATCTGCATCACCGCCTCGCCCACCGACAGGGACGGAATCCGGGTTTCGGTTTCCGCGATGATGATTGGTTGCAGGGTCGCTGTCTCTGTCTCGTCCGCGCCTTCGTCGGCGGCCAGCACATATACGGAGGCATCGTTGAATTCAACCGGCCCGCGCCGGTCGCGGTGGTGGTCGCGCAGGCGGCGCTTGTAGCGGCGCACCTGCTTGTCGAGCTTTTCGCGGGCGGATTCAAACGCCGCATAGACTTCATGCGCTTGTCCCTTCGAGGCGGCATTGAGGCCGGTCGAAAGATGCACGGTCACTTCACAGGTGTAGCTGCTGGCATCACGGGCAAAAACCACCGTGGAATCGGTCGGGCGTTGCGCATATTTCTCGAAAGTCTCACCCAGTTCGGCGCGGACATGGGTTTGCAGGGCGTCGCCCACATCCATCTGTCTGCCGCTGATCTGATAACGCATCGTGACCTCCTGTGCGTGCTTCTATCCGGTCCCGACAAATTTGCCGGACCTGCGGATGGGTCGTATCTGGGAAGCATGAGGGCAACCGGTCCGACCCGTGCCATCGCGCCGAATCAGGTCCGGCGGCAGGGCAGATAGGGGGACGGGATGCGCATTCATTTGCTGATATCTGGCTCCACATCGGGCCGCCCTGTCAACCGCTTCCTGATTGAGGTGGGCCTGCAAAGGGGTCGCGGCAAGGGGCGCGCGTCGCTTTTCGCAGGTTCGGCAAATTGCCGCCGCACGACCAAGCTTTTTCGGGCGTTCGCAAACCGGCAACGTCGTATTCGGCACAGCCCGGGTGGCAGAGGGACTCCGGCAACCGTTTGCCGCGACAGGCGCAACAATAGCCGTCAGGAAATGCGAAAGGACTGGCCAAGATACACGCGCCGCACGTTTTCGTCGCGCACCACTTCGTCTGCCGTGCCGCTCATCAGCACGGTTCCGTCGTGCAATATGTAAGCCCGGTCGACGATTTCGAGCGTCTCGCGCACATTATGATCGGTGATCAGCACGCCAATGCCGCGTTCCTTCAGATCATGCACCAGGCTGCGGATGTCGCCGACCGAAATCGGATCGACGCCTGCGAACGGTTCGTCCAGCAGCAGATATTTGGGGTTCGCGGCCAGACAGCGGGCGATTTCCACCCGCCGGCGCTCGCCGCCCGACAGCGCCAGCGCGGGCGCTCGCCGCAAATGCTCAACCGAGAAATCCGACAATAGTTCCTCAAGGCGTTCACGGCGCTTGTGGCTGTCCGTCTCGGTGATCTCCAGCACCGCGAGGATGTTGTCTTCGACCGACAGGCCGCGGAAGATCGACACTTCCTGTGGCAGATAGCCGATCCCCAACCGCGCGCGGCGATACATCGGCAGACCGGTCACATCCTGTCCGTCGATCGTCACCTGCCCGCTGTCGGGGGTGATGAGGCCCGCGATATTGTAGAAGCAGGTCGTCTTGCCCGAGCCGTTGGGCCCGAGAAGCGCCACCACCTCGCCCCGCGCCAGGTCCATCGACACGTCGCGGATCACCGGGCGGCGGCGGTAACTCTTGCGCAAGTGGCGGACCTTCAGGCCGGCGCTGCCTTCGGCGATGCTCAGGGTTGGCTGGGGGGCCATGTCAGTTCCCCGCCGGTTGCAGGATGGTACGCACCCGACCGTCCATCCGGCCGGTGCCATCCGCGATGTTGACAATCAGCGCCTCGCCGCTCATCACGTTGCCCGCCTGGGTCAGAACGACATCGCCGGTCATTTCCAGCTGCTGGCTGGTCAGCGTATAGACCGCGCGGGCGCTTTCCGCCGCTTCGGCCGGGGTCGAGAGGAGGACGTTGCCTTCGGCGATCAGCCGGTCGATCTTGGTCTTGTCGCCCTGTACATATTCCACTGTCAGCAGATCGGAGGACAGGCGCAGCCCGCCCTGAATGACCAGCACGTTACCGGCGAACTGAGCGGTTGAAGCCGATTGTGTGATCTCAAGCTGGTCTGCGGTAATCTCGACCGGATCACCCGCCCCCGCGCGCAGCCCTTCGAAGGCGAGGCCGGTTTCCTGGGCAAGGGCTGCCCCGGCCTGCGCGAGCGCCAGCACAAGTGTCAGAACTTTAAACGTGGCACTCATGGCGTTCCCTCGGTCTGAGGCGTGTATATCAGCCGGACCCCCCCTTTGAAAACCATCCGCTGATCGCCGGAGCGGCCGACGATCCGCAGGGTTTCGGCGTTGATCTTGCCGAGAGGTGCCGTGCCGGTGACATTGCCTCCGGCAGAAAGTTCAGTCGCGTCGAGCGCGCCCAGCATCTGGTCAGACCGCAGGTCATAGCCGTCCGACGTTCTCACCATCACGTCGCCCTCCAGATGCAGAAGGCTTCCGCCGACGTCGAGCCGCCCCACGTTGGCACGGACAGAGATCAGCTGGCCGGGGGCGGTTTCATAGATGGCCACGACATCCTCGGCCGTCAGCGGGTCACCCTCGGTCGCGCCGGGGCGGGCGGCTGTGGCTGCGACCCGCACCGCTGCGCCATCACTGGTGACGCCGGAAAACTCGGGGGCCGACAGGCGCGGGTCATTGGCCAGCGCGTTGATGTCCACCTCGGCGTAGGGAAGCGAGCCTTCGAAGTCGATGCGGCGGGCGAACAGGAACAGCGTCGAGAGGATCGCCAGCGCCACGATCGGCAACGTCACCTTCAGCCAGAAGACCAGACGTGAATGTCGGCTGAGCGGCGCGGCCATCGGATCAGACGACGCCCGCGCGCAGGCAGTCGTGGATGTTGAGGATACCCGCCGCGCGCCCGTCTCCATCGGGGTTGACCACGAAAAGGCAGGTAATCGCCCGGTCCTTCATCAGTGCGACGGCCTTTTCGGCGACGGCGCCCGGCGCCACGGTGCGCGGATCGCGGGTCATGACCTCGGCGGCCGTGTGCGACAGGAGGCCGTCCATATGTCGCCTGAGATCGCCGTCGGTGACGATGCCGGTCAGACGGCCCCTGGCATCGGTCACGCCGGCCACACCGAAGCCCTTCCGGCTCATCTCCAGCAGCACATCGCCCATCGGCGTATCCTCTGTGACCAGCGGGATGGCTTCGTCCGCGTGCATCAGCTCGGCGACCTTGATCAGTTTGGCGCCCAGCTTGCCGCCGGGGTGGAAGGTGCGGAAGTGATCCGGCGTGAAGCGGCGATGTTCCATCAGCGCCACCGCCATCGCGTCCCCAAGCGCCAGTGTCATGGTGGTCGAGGTGGTGGGCACGATCCCGGTGCCGCAGGCTTCCGCCGCCTTGGGCAGGAGGATCGCCACATCCGCCTGGGTCAGAAGGGTGGACCCCTCGCGGCTGGCCACGCCGATCAGCGGGATGTTGAAGCGGCGGGTATGGGCGACGATGTCGGACAGTTCCGGTGTTTCGCCGGAGTTCGACAGGACCAGCGCCACATCGCCTTCGGTCACCATGCCGAGATCGCCGTGACTGGCTTCCGCCGGATGCACGAACTGCGCCGGGGTGCCGGTGGAGGCGAAGGTGGCGGCAATCTTGCGCCCGATATGGCCCGACTTGCCCATGCCAGAGACGACGACCCGGCCCTTCGCCTGCAGGATCAGGTTGATCGCAGCGGAAAACGACCCGTCCAGCGTTGCGGCAAGGATGGCCAGCCCGTCCGCCTCGATCCCGATCACGCGGCGGGCGGTGGCGAGGAATGTCTCAGGTCCGGTCATGTCAGTGGGAGAAGATGTCTGCGTCATCGCCCCAGCCCAGAAGATCCAGTTCCGCTCGTGTCGGCAGGAAGTCATAGCAGGACTGCGCGAGCCCGCGGCGGCCTTCCCGCTCAAGACGCAGATCGAGTTCGGCTTTCAGCCGGTGCAGATAGAGCACGTCAGACGCGGCATATTCCATCTGCGCCTCGCTGAGTGTCGGCGATCCCCAGTCGGAGGTCTGCTGTTGCTTGGAAACATCGACGCCCAGCAGTTCCTGAAGCAGATATTTCAGCCCGTGCCGGTCGGTGAAGGTGCGCACCAGCTTGGCCGCGATCTTGGTGCAATAGACCGGCGCGGTCGTGACCCCGAAGGCGGTCTTCAGGGCGGCAATGTCGAAACGGCCGAAATGGAACAGTTTCAGCACCTTCGGATCGGCCAGCATCCGTTCCAGGTTCGGCGCGGACTTCTGCCCGCGGGCGATCTGCACCAGACGGGCATTGCCGTCACCCGACGAAAGCTGCACCAGGCACAGCCGGTCGCGGCGCGGATCCAGCCCCATGGTTTCGGTATCGATTGCGACGACCGGACCCAGATCGAGGCCGTCGGGCAGGTCATTTTGATGAAGGTGGATCGCCAAGGTGTTTGTCCGTTTGCCAGGGTTGCACCCCGATTAGACCCGCCCGCCCCGAGGGTCAACGTTTCTGCGGAATGGAAAGCAGAAGCCAGCCGATCTGCGGCCGAACAAAAAGCCGCCCGAAGGCGGCTCTTGTAATGGTGCCCAGAAGAGGACTCGAACCTCCACGCCTTGCGGCACTGGTACCTGAAACCAGCGCGTCTACCAATTCCGCCATCTGGGCCGATGTCGTGACGGGCGATGTAATGGGGCCTACCGGGAGTGTCAATGGGATTCGAAGCACCGGACAATACCTGTGCCGCACCACAAGATTTTGCTATGAAAACCGCCCCCTGCCAGTCAGACTGGCGGGACAATCGGAGGGGCGGTCATGTTCGAAGCGTTGAAGGCGGTGCATCTTCTGGGCCTGTTTCTGGGGGGTGCCGCATCGCTTGGCAACGCGGTTCTTCTGAAACGTGTGCTGGCCGCGGGCGGCCCGCCGCCGCCCATGGTGGCCGATGCCATGCAGGTTCTTGCCAAGATGGGGCTGGGGGCGATCCTCGTCCTGTGGGCGACCGGCATTCCGCTGGCGGTGATGACCGGGGCCTTCGCGACGGGCGGCCCGCTTTTTTCGCTGAAGCTTCTCTTGGCGGCCATTGTTCTGGTTCTGGTTCCGCTCATGACCTGGCTGCGGTTGCAGATGGCGGCGGGGAAACGCCCGCCCAATCCGGCACTGATCGGGCGGCTGGCGCTGATCGTGCGCTGGCTGGTGGTCGCCGCGATCGTGCTTGCGGTCTGGGTCTTCAAATAGCCCGGCTGGCGCGGCCCAATTGCGGCTTGTCTGCCTTGGGGTGGAAGGTTAAACCCCGGACAATCACCAAAGGGGATCTTGGCCCATGTCCAGACTCGTGACGATCTATGGCGGTTCAGGTTTCGTCGGGCGGCAGATTGCCCGACTGATGGCCAAGGAAGGCTGGCGCGTGCGCGTGGCCTGCCGCCGCCCGAACGAGGCCCTGTTCGTCAAACCCTATGGCGCGGTCGGCCAGGTCGAGCCGGTCTTTTGCAATGTGCGCGACGATGGATCGGTCGCCGCCGCGATGGCCGGGGCAAGTGCTGTGGTCAACTGCGTCGGCACGTTCGACAAGGGCGGCCGGAACAGTTTTGAAGCCGTTCAGGTCGAGGCCGCCGGGCGTATTGCCCGCATCGCGGCGCAGCAGGGTGCGGCGCAACTGGTGCATCTGTCGGCGATCGGCGCGGATGCGGGGTCCGAGAGCCTGTATCAGCAGACCAAGGCCGAGGGCGAAAGGCGTGTCCGCGACGCTTTCCCCGGCGCGGTGATCCTGCGCCCCTCGGTGATCTTCGGGCCGGGCGACGGGTTCTTCAACCGGTTCGCCGGACAAAGCCGCCTTGGGCCGGTCCTGCCGATCATCGGCGCAGAGACGAAGTTCCAGCCGGTCTATGTGGAAGATGTGGCCCAAGCCGCCGTCAAGGGGGCGCTGGGGCTGGCCCGGCCGGGGGTCTATGAACTTGGCGGACCGGATGTGGAGACGTTCCGCGCCCTGATGGGCCGGATGCTGACCATCATCGGGCGGCGCCGACTGGTGCTGAACCTGCCCTTCCGGGTCGGCGGCATGATCGGTGGTGCGCTGGATGTCGGATCCGCCCTGACGCTCGGCCTGGTCAAGAACCGGATCCTGACCCGCGATCAGGTGAAGAGCCTGCGGGTGGACAATATCGTCGCGCCGGAGGCAAGGGGGCTTTCCGATCTGGGGATCACCCCCACGGCGATGGGCGCGGTCCTGCCGGACTATCTTTGGCGGTTCCGCCGGGACGGCCAGTATGCGGCAATCATGGCTTCGGCCAAGAACCTGCGCAAACAGGGCTGACACAAGCCGACCTCAAGGAGCTGCCAGATGGCGGGAAACCCGTTCGACGCCCTGATCCTCGGGCTCCTGGAGGGGCTGACCGAATTCATCCCCGTCTCCTCGACCGGCCATATCCTGCTTGCCGGACATTTCCTGGGGTTCGAGAGCACCGGCAAGGTGTTCGAGGTGGTGATCCAGCTCGGTGCGATCCTGGCAGTGATGGGCGTCTATGCCACGCGGCTGATCCGGCTGATCCGTGGACTCGGGCGCGATCCGGCGGAGCTTCGGTTCCTCGTCTCGATCCTTCTGGCCTTTTTCCCGGCGGCCTTCGCCGGGCTTCTGGCGCATGATTTCATCAAGAGCTACCTGTTTGAATCGCCCCGCCTGATCGCGACGATGTTGATCGTCGGGGGGGCGGTGCTTCTTGTGGTGGATCGGCTGCCGCTCAGGCCGCGCCACCATGAAACGGACCGGCTGCCCTTCCGGGTGGCGCTCGGTATCGGGCTGGTCCAGTGCCTCGCGCTCATCCCCGGTGTGTCGCGGTCCGGCTCGACCATCGTGGGCGCCATGCTGATGGGCGTCGACAAGCGCACGGCGGCGGAGTTTTCCTTCTACCTGTCCATGCCAACCATGTCGGCAGCCTTTGCCTATGACCTCTACAAGAACCGCGATGCGCTGGACGGCGCGGCGATGGGCGACATCGCCATCGGCTTTCTCGCTGCCTTCATCGCCGCCGTGTTCGTGGTGCGCTGGGTGCTGGGCTACATCAGCCGTCATGGATTTGCGCTGTTCGGCTGGTGGAGAATCGTCGTCGGCCTGGCGGCCTGGGCGGCCCTGTGGGCCGGATTTTGACGATAGGTAATTAGTGCTGCCATTATTTTAACAAAAAATTGGATGAGCTGCGATTTCATCCTCGATAAATGTGAATATGGGTCAGTATATGTGACTTTTATTTCACGAGCAGGCGCTGTAGCACTTGGTCCGATGATCTTTTCGGGGGAGTCCGGCACCCATGGCCCAGAACCGCATGCTTCAGTTCGTCACGCGCGGCAAGGAAATGCCGGAAAAGCGCGGAGCAGAGGACCGGTCGCAGGACTTCGGTGAGATCTATCGGGAATTCGCGCGCGACAAGGCGGCGGAGCAGGCGGCGCGGTGCAGCCAGTGCGGCGTGCCCTACTGCCAGTCGCACTGCCCGCTGCATAACAACATCCCCGACTGGTTGCGCCTGACTGCCGAAGGGCGGCTGCAGGAGGCTTACGAACTGTCGCAGGCCACCAACAGCTTCCCCGAAATCTGCGGGCGCATCTGCCCGCAAGACCGGCTGTGCGAAGGCAATTGCGTGATCGAACAATCGGGCCATGGCACCGTCACCATCGGCGCGGTCGAGAAATACCTGACCGACCTGGCCTGGGCCGAGGGCTGGGTCAAACCCATCGTCCCCGTGGCGGAACGGGCCGAAAGCGTCGGCATCATCGGTGCCGGCCCCGGTGGCCTCGCCGCAGCCGAGGTGCTGCGGCGGCGGGGGGTGCAGGTCACGATCTATGACCGCCATGACCGCGCGGGCGGTTTGCTGACCTACGGCATTCCCGGCTTCAAGCTGGAAAAGGAGGTCGTCATGCAACGGATTGCGCAACTCGAGACGGGCGGAGTGCAGTTCGTGCTGAACTGCGATGTCGGGGTGGATCTGTCGTTCGATGCGATCCGGGGCAAGCATGATGCGGTGCTGATCGCCACCGGCGTCTACAAGACGCGTGATCTGGAGGGGCCGGGGTCGGGCCAGGCGGGGATCGTGCGCGCCATTGATTATCTGACCGCGTCGAACCGCAAGGGCTTTGGCGATGAGGTGCCCGCCTACGATTCGGGCGAGTTGAATGCGGCCGGCAAGCGGGTCGTGGTGATCGGCGGTGGCGATACGGCGATGGACTGTGTGCGCACGGCGATCCGGCAGGGTGCCACATCGGTCAAATGTCTCTATCGCCGCGACCGCGCCAACATGCCGGGCAGCCAGCGCGAGGTGCAGAATGCCGAGGAGGAGGGCGTGGAGTTCGTCTGGCTCACCACACCCAGGGCCTTCACCGGAAACGGAAAGGTCGAAGGTGTGATCGTCGAGAAGATGCGCCTTGGCGCGCCGGACGCAACCGGCCGTCAGGCCCCGGAAGTGATCGAAGGCGCCGAGTTCACCGAGGAAGCCCAACTGGTGGTCCAGGCGCTGGGGTTCGAGCCGGAAGACCTGCCGAAACTCTGGGGGGTGGACGATCTGCCGGTTACCCGCTGGGGCACGATCAAGGCACAGTTCGGCACGCATGCGACCGCGCTGCCCGGCATCTATGCGGTGGGCGACATCGTGCGGGGCGCGAGGCTTGTCGTCTGGGCGATCCGCGACGGGCGCGAGGCGGCGGCGGCGATGCTCGACTATCTGGCGCAGGGCGCACGGGTGGCGGCGGAATGAGGGGTATGCTGGCCGATATATGCAAGGCGTATGGCAAGCGTATGGCAAAGCGCCATACGCGCGCCGGCCCCGCTTCGGACCGGCCAAAAAAATGTCAGCAACTCTGACATAGGAGTGAGAGATGAAACGACTGCTGCCCCTGCTGATCCTTGCCGCCGGCCCGGCATTCGCGGCGGACCAGTTCCAACCACCCGAAGGCTGCGAGGCCTTCCTGACCGTGCAACATTCCGACTGCCAGATTTCCTATCACTATATCTGCGCCAGCGATCCGAAGGGCGATCAGTGGGCGGTCTATGCGGGGTCCGACGGCCCCTACTACATGTCGCGGATCGACAGCGAGACACGCTGGATCGAAAGCCACGATCTGGTCACGCCGGAAAGCGATGCGCTGGCCAGCGAAAGCAACCCCGCGTCGTTCAGCACGCTGCTGGACACGGGCCGTGACGATTTCGACTTCACCACCAAAAGCAGCGCGGGCGAGGTGCGCCGCTATGTCGGGTTCGACAAACTCTCCGGCGGGCCGGTCACGATCGACGGGGTGGCGCTGGAACGGACGGAGTTCAAGCTGGAAACCTTCGATGCCTCTGGCGCGTTCCTGCATCGGCGCATCGGCAGCCAGCTGATCAGCCGGGACTGGCGGCTGTTCTTTTCGGACCGCGAGCGTTTCGAAAATGCCTATGGCGATCAGGAAGACAGCCAGTCCACCCCGATCAGCTTCGCCTTTCCCGGCGAGAAGGGCTTTCTGTCCACGACCCCGCAATTCGGCTGCAACCAGATGATGACCGAAGGCGAAGCCCTTGCCCCGGTTCCTGCCAGCTTTGCCCCGGCGTCTGACCTGGGGACGCCGCGATGATCGAAGGGCATTGCCTGTGCGGCGCCGTCCGCATCACCATCACTGAGCATGGCGGCTTCACCGGCGCCTGCCATTGCCGCATGTGCCAGCGCTGGTCGGGGGCGCTGTTCGTCAGTTTCAATGCGCCGGCCGCGTCGGTGAAGGTGACGGGAGCGGTTGCCCGCTATCAGTCGTCGTATTTCGCCGAGCGGGTCTTTTGCCCCACCTGCGGGTCGCATCTGTGGGCCAGGAACACCGACATGCTTGATGCGCCCTACGATCTGATGCCGGGGCTGTTTGACGCGGCGCGCGACATTCCGCTGACAAGCGAGATCTACACCGACCGCGCCCTGCCCGGCCTTGCCCTTGCCGGCGATCACCGGCGCGCCGGCCGCGCCGAATACGAAGCCGGGAACGCCCATATCGAAGGAGACGCCCCATGACCGAGTTCAACCCATCCTGGGAGCGTGACGAAGAGGCCCGCCGCGCCTGGTTCGCGGAGAACGGGCTTTACCGCGGCGAGGACGAGCATTCCTCCTGCGGCGTCGGGCTTGTCGTGTCGATCAACGGCAAGGCCAGCCGCAAGGTCGTGCAGAACGGAATCGACGCGCTGAAAGCCGTCTGGCACCGGGGCGCGGTCGATGCCGACGGCAAGACCGGCGACGGGGCGGGCATCCATGTGCAGATCCCGGTCAGGTTCTTCTACGACCAGGTGCGCCGCACCGGGCATGAGCCGGATCCGAAAAAGCTGATCGCCGTGGGCCAGGTCTTTCTGCCGCGCACCGATTTCGGTGCACAGGAACGCTGCCGGACCATCGTGGAAACCGAAGTGCTGCGCATGGGCCATTACATCTATGGCTGGCGCCATGTGCCGGTGAACACCTCGGTGCTGGGCGAAAAGGCCAATGCCACGCGGCCCGAGATCGAACAGATCCTGATCCGCTGCGAAAAGCCGATCGATCAGGTCCAGTTCGAGCGCGAGCTTTACATCATCCGCCGCCGGATCGAGAAGGCGGCCATCGCCGCGCAGATCGCGGGGATGTATCTGTGCAGCCTGTCCTGCCGGTCGATCATCTACAAGGGGATGATGCTGGCCGAACAGGTCGCGACCTTCTATCCCGACCTTGAGGATGAGCGGTTCGAGAGCGCCTTCGCGATCTATCACCAGCGTTATTCCACCAACACCTTCCCGCAATGGTCGCTGGCCCAGCCCTTCCGCATGCTCGCCCACAATGGCGAGATCAACACGCTGAAGGGCAACGTCAACTGGATGAAGAGCCACGAGATCCGCATGGCGTCGGGTGCCTTCGGCGAGATGGCCGAGGATATCAAGCCGATCATCCCCTTCGGCACATCGGATTCTGGCGCGCTGGATTCGGTGTTCGAGGCGCTGGTGCGCGCCGGCCGGTCGGCGCCGATGGCCAAGACCATGATGGTGCCCGAAGCCTGGTCGAAGTCGGCGGTGGAGATGCCGAAGCCCTGGCAGGACATGTATGCCTATTGCAACAGCGTGATGGAGCCGTGGGACGGCCCCGCGGCGCTGGCGATGACAGACGGCCGCTGGGTCGTCGGCGGGCTGGACCGCAATGGGCTGCGCCCGATGCGCTATGTGCTGACCGGCGACGGGTTGCTGATCGCCGGCTCCGAGGCCGGAATGGTGCCGGTCGACGAGATGACGGTGCGCGAAAAGGGGGCGCTGGGACCGGGGCAGATGATCGCGGTCGACATGGCCGAGGGCAAGCTCTACCGCGACTGGGACCTGAAGGACCGGCTGGCCGCCAGCCAGCCGTTCGGCGACTGGGTGGCCAAGGTCATCGACCTGAATGCGCGCATGGTCAATGTGCCGGAGAAGGCGCTGTTCGAGGGCGCCGACCTGCGCCGCCGCCAGATTGCCGCGGGCTATACGCTGGAGGAGCTGGAACAGGTTCTGGCGCCGATGGCCGAGGACGGCAAGGAAATGGTCGCCTCCATGGGCGATGATACGCCGCCGGCGGTCCTGTCGGGACAATACCGGCCGCTGAGCCATTACTTCCGCCAGAACTTCAGCCAGGTGACCAACCCGCCCATCGACAGCTTGCGTGAAAGCCGGGTGATGAGCCTGAAAACCCGCTTCGGCAACCTGACGAACGTGCTGGCCGAAGACAGCAGCCAGACGGAGATCCTGGTTCTGGAAAGCCCGTTCATCGCCAACGCCGAGTTTGACGAGATGGTGCGGCTCTTCGGGGCGCGCGTCGCGTTCATCGACTGTTCCTTCCCGGCGGACACCGGCGAAGACGCGCTGCGCCAGGGGCTGGAGCGGGTGCGGGCCGAGGCGGAGGATGCGGTGCGCTCGGGGGCGGGGCATCTGGTCCTGACCGACCAGCATCAGGGTGAGGGCCGGGTGGCCATGCCGATGATCCTGGCGACGAGCGCGGTCCACAGCTGGCTGACGCGCAAGGGTCTGAGAACCTTCACCTCGCTCAACGTGCGGGCGGCGGAATGTATCGACCCCCATTATTTCGCGGTCCTGATCGGATCGGGCGCCACGACGGTGAACGCCTATCTCGCGCAGGATTCGATTGCCGACCGGCTGCGGCGCGGGCTGCTGGACGGAACGCTTGAGGACAACCTGCGGCGCTACCGCGAGGCGATCGACGGCGGGCTGCTGAAGATCATGTCGAAGATGGGGATCTCGGTCATCTCCTCCTATCGCGGCGGGCTGAACTTCGAGGCGATCGGGCTGTCGCGGGCGATGGTTGCCGAATATTTCCCCGGCATGCACAGCCGGATTTCCGGGATCGGCATCACCGGCATCCAGCACAAGGTGGCGGAAATCCACGCGCGGGGCTGGCGGGGTGGCGCGGACGTGCTGCCGATCGGCGGCTTCTACAAGGCGCGGCGGTCGGGCGAAAAGCACGCCTGGGAAGCGCAGACGATGCACATGCTGCAATCGGCCTGCGACCGGGCGTCCTATGATCTCTGGAAACAGTATTCGGCCGCGATGCGGGCGAATCCGCCGATCCATATCCGCGACCTTCTGGACGTGAAGGCGCTGGGCCGTCCGGTGCCGATCGAGGAGGTCGAAAGCATCACCTCGATCAGGAAGCGCTTCGTGACGCCCGGTATGTCGCTTGGCGCGCTGTCGCCCGAGGCGCACAAGACCCTGAACATCGCCATGAACCGCATCGGCGCCAAGTCCGACAGCGGCGAGGGCGGTGAGGACCCGGCGCATTTCCTGCCGGAGCCGAATGGCGACAACCCGTCGGCGAAGATCAAGCAGGTCGCTTCCGGCCGTTTCGGCGTGACGGCGGAGTACCTCAATGCCTGCGAGGAACTGGAGATCAAGGTGGCGCAGGGCGCCAAGCCCGGCGAGGGCGGCCAGTTGCCCGGCATGAAGGTGACGAAGCTGATCGCGCGGCTCAGGCATTCGACGCCGGGCGTGACGCTCATCAGCCCGCCGCCACATCACGACATCTACTCGATCGAGGACCTCGCGCAGCTGATCTACGACCTTAAGCAGATCAACCCGCGCGCCAAGGTGACGGTGAAGCTCGTGGCCATGTCCGGGGTCGGCACGATTGCCGCGGGCGTGGCCAAGGCCAAGGCCGACGTGATCCTGATCTCGGGTCATAACGGCGGCACCGGCGCCTCGCCCGGCACCTCGATCAAGTATGCGGGCCTGCCCTGGGAGATGGGCCTGACCGAGGCGCATCAGGTGCTTGCCATGAACAAGCTCCGCGACCGCATCACGCTGCGCACCGACGGCGGCCTGCGCACCGGGCGCGATATCGTTATCGCGGCGATGATGGGGGCCGAGGAATA